>CALYAE010000097.1 GCA_944393435.1 uncultured Clostridia bacterium | reverse complement strand
AGAAGATAAGGAAATTACAATTTACTATAAATTTAATGCACTAAATATGAATATGGTAAAAAATGATAACAAAGAAAATATAGACAAAGTGTGCTAAAAACTTTATCATAAAAGAACATTAGCACCCTAGTTGTGCTATTAATTTTAAATGAATATGTTTTGACCAAGTATACGGAATTAGGAGATTATCAAGATCATGGTGGGGCAACCGAATGGGGAGATTGGGTCGTAAATGTATTAAGAAATTATGTTTCGGGTGGAGGAAATAAGATATTTAAGACTACTAGTGCAAAAAAACTCAATACTACAACGGACGGAGAAAGGATTTTTGAAGTAACAGGAAATGAGTATGAAATACAAGAAATCACTAAAATAAGTAAAGGAAACACTCTTATAGAGGAAGTTACAAGTAATCATGCAGATGAATATCCTCAAGATGGAAATGAAGGAGAATATTGGTATGTATATATAGATAGTATTATTCAATAAGGTTAGCAATACTCACTATTATATTAGACACAAAAATGAGAGATTATCATAAAAAATCAAAACAAAATATACAAAAAGTGTTGCAATTGCAACACTTTTTATGGTATAATAGTCTACGTTAAAAAACGCACATGTTGTTAGTTAAAAAAGAGTGCTTGTTTTTTAAACAAAAAAAAGAAAGCAAGACTTTTTTAATGTTTGAAGCAATATGGAGGTAAAAACTAAAAGGAGGAAGAAAAAATGGCAGTAGTTGCAATGAAACAATTACTAGAAGCAGGTGTTCACTTTGGACATCAAACAAGAAGATGGGATCCTAAAATGGCTGAATACATCTTTCAAGCTAGAAATGGTATCCACATTATCGACTTACAAAAGACATCTAAAAAATTAGACGAGGCGTATAGCTTTTTGAAAACACAAGCAGAAGAAGGAAAAACAGTTCTATTTGTAGGAACCAAAAAACAAGCACAAGATTGTGTAAAAGAAGCAGCTGAAAAATGCGGCATGTACTATGTCAACCAAAGATGGTTAGGAGGTACTCTAACAAACTTTGGAACCATTAGAAAAAGAATTGGTAGATTACTAGAACTTGAAAAAATGCAAGAAGACGGTACATTTGAAGTACTACCTAAAAAAGAAGTTATTCTTTTGAAAAAAGAAATGGAAAAATTAGAGAAAAACCTTGGTGGAATCAAAGAAATGGATGAACTTCCAGGGGTAATGTTTATCGTAGATCCTAAAAAAGAGAGAATTGGAATTCTAGAAGCTAGAAAATTAGGAATTCCAGTAATCGGTTTAGTAGATACAAACTGTAACCCAGAAGATGTAGATTACGTAATTCCAGGAAATGATGATGCAATCCGTGCTGTAAAATTAATTACAGATTGTATGGCAAATGCAGTTATCGAAGCAAAACAAGGTGAATCTATGGAAACAGTAGAAGAAGTTATGCAAGAAGAGACTGCTGAACCTACTGATATGGAAGAAGTAGCATTACAAGCAGAAGAAACTGCAAAAGAAGCTGAAGCTACAACAGAATCAGAAGAAGTAGAAGCTACTGAAAAACCTAAAAAAACTAGAAAAAAAGCTGAAACAGAAGAAGTAGCTGAATAATAAAAATAGGAAAATGCAAAGGACATGAGAATCGCTTTAAAAATAATAATCATGTCCTTTCTTATAGAAAAATAATTAAAAGGAGGAAATTTGAATGATTACTGCAGAGCAAGTAAAAATGTTAAGAGAAAGAACAGGTGCAGGAATGATGGACTGCAAAAAAGTATTGACAGAAACAAATGGAGATGAGGAAAGAGCAATTGAATTATTACGTGAAAGAGGAATTGCAAAAGCAGCCAAAAAATCAGATAGAATTGCAGCAGAAGGATTAGTTGCAACCTATTTATCAGATGATAAAAAAGTAGGAAGTGTTGTAGAAGTAAATGCAGAAACAGACTTCGTTGCTAAAAATGAAGAATTTAGAGCTTTTGTAGCCGATGTTGCAAAACAAGTTGCTATCAAAAATCCAGCAACCGTAGAAGAACTACTTTCTCAACCATCCATGGTAGAAACTGATAAAACAGTACAAGACGTATTAACCAATAAAATTGCAACCATTGGAGAAAATATGTCAATTCGTAGATTTGAAAGATTTGAAACAAAAGGATTAATTGAAAGCTATATCCATGGAGATGGAAAAATTGCTGTTTTAGTAGAATTAGAAGGTGGAGATAGCACTTTAGCAAAAGATATTTGCATGCAAATTGCAGCAGCAAGACCAGAATATTTAGATAGAGCATCAGTTCCACAAGAGCGTGTAGACCATGAAATGGAAATTTTAAAAGCACAAGCAATTAATGAAGGAAAGCCAGAAGCAGTAGCCCAAAAAATTGTACAAGGAAGAATCGGAAAATTTTATAGTGAAATTTGCCTATTAGAGCAAGATTTTGTAAAAGATCCAGATCAAAAAGTAGGAAAATTAGTAGAATCAAAAGGCGCAAAAGTGATTCGCTTTGCAAGATTTGAAAAAGGGGAAGGATTACAAAAGAAAGAAGAAAACTTTGCAGAGGAAGTTGCAAAACAAATTAATGGTTAAAATCAAAGTAAAAACAAGCTATTAGGAAATAGCTTGTTTTTTTACTCTCATTTTATTAAAGTAAGTTACAATTTTATCTAAATAATGATTTAAAAACTCACTTAACTTATCAGAACTAAATACAAAACAAACAATGAAAGAAAGTAAAATGGAGATAGGTAAATACCAATCATCAGGTCCTGGATAGATTTTGGATACCACTAAGGTAATTGGTCTATGGAATACATAAATCCAAAGAGAATTTCTACCCCATTTTTCTACAAAATTATATCGAGCGGTTTTGTTTGGAATCATGCAAAATAGTCCAAAACTTGCAACTAAAGCAATAATATATACTAAAAGGCGTATAGAGATATCAATTGGCTCTGCATATTTTTCCATAAGCAAAAAATCTTGAATAGGAAAAGAATGAGAGATGAAAAAGGCACTTAATAGCGCAAAAACAAAAATTAGCATTCCAGCAACAAATACCCAAGCCTTTCTTTTTTTAGTAAAAGAAACAATTAGACTTTCTGGTAGATAATATCCAATAAAGAAAAATGGTAAAAAGCCCAAAATCTTTTCTATGGCAAGCACATTACTAATATCAGAAAAATAGCCTGAAAGAAGTGAAATTACAAAACTAAGAGGAATCACAATATACCATTTATTACATGGCAAATATTTAGCGATAATTCTCCAAGCTACTAAAGCAAGTAAGTACCAATAAGAATAAAACGGAGTAAGACCTAGTAGAGTGTGGCTTGTCAGATAAGTATAAATGACAAAAACTGAGTTAAAAATCACATAAATTAATAAATATTTCAAAGTCTTTTTAAAATCAATTTCTTTTTTACTAAAATAACCAGAAATGAAAATAAAAGCTGGCATGTGAAAGAAATAAATAATATTTACCAAATATTTTTCATAACCTAGTCCAGTAAAATTATATAAAAAATGCGTAAAAACAACTAAAAAAATTAAAACACCTTTAAAGTTGTCCCAATAAGCAATCCTCTTTTTTCCTTCCATCTAAAAAACCCCCCTTTTTCAATAATCCTATTATAAAAAGAATGTTTAAAAATGTCAAATAAATTTTTTATAGCAAACCTTGTTTACCATTGTTGAATTTGATATAATGCTAAAAGAAAAATAAAAAGAAAAAGAGGTGGCAAATCATGATTTTAAAAATAATTACTTTTAATGTAGCACATGGAAAAGGAATGGATGGAATGGTAGATATCCAAAGACAAGCAGAAGCAATCAAAATCTATAAACCAGATATTGTGTTTTTACAAGAAATTGATATGTATACCAAAAGAGCAGGGGATAGAAATCAAATAAGAGAATTTAGTAAAGCTCTTAATTTACCTTATTCAGCTATGGAAAGCAATATTACCTTAGATGAGGGGTATTATGGAGATGGTATTATTAGTAAATTCCCTATCACTTTTTCAACCAATTATTTAATGCCACTAACCGATATTGGACATGAACAAAGAGGAATCTTGTGTAATCGAGTTTATTTCGGAACAGTAAAATTAAATTTATTTTCGGTGCACCTATCCACTTATCAAGATGAAAGAATTTTAGCAGCAAAAGAAATTAACAAAATTATGAGAAAAATAGATCGTAATGAATTAATTATTATGGGTGGAGACTTTAATGTCGGAGTTACAAGGCTTGGCAAGGGAAGATATACCTTTGAAAAGCAAGAAACTTATGAAGAATATGAAATCTTAAAAAAGGTTCTAGAAAAGCTACCAAATGAAGAAGATACTTGGTTTTCTGATTTGGGAAGAGGATGTATTGATACGATTTTTTATTCTAAAGGAATTAGATTAAATACATACCAAACCATTGAGGTAAATGGGGTGTCAGACCATGACGCAATTTATGCAGAATTTGATATTTAAAGGAGAAAAAAATGATTTGGAAAAAAACAAAAATAAAATTTCATATCTTAGCCATTTTTTGTATTGTGATTTTTTGCTTTGCCTTAACACCTGTCACATTCCAAAATGATACTTATTACACCATTGCTATTGGAGAGCATATTATGAAAACAGGTGAGGTGGACATGCAAGACCCATTTTCTTGGCATGAAGATCTACCTTATACATACCCACATTGGGCTTATGATGTTGGAACCTATTTGGTTTTTGAGTTAGGAGAAACCTTAGGGATTGGAGGATTTGGCGCTTTATATATAGCTACTATTTTACTAGCTATGATACTAGGAATTACCATTTATATTGCAAATTGTAAATTATGCAAAAATCCACTTGTTTCCTTTTTTGTAACTATGGGGATTTTATACTTGTTAAAAGATTTCATTGCAGCAAGAGCACAGCTTGTAACCTTTATTTTATTTGCTTTAACTATTTTGTTTATAGAGCAATTCTTAAAAACCAGAAAGACAAGATATGCCGTCTATTTAGTAATTATTCCAATTCTGATTGCAAATCTACATTGTGCAGTATGGCCATTCTATTTTGTATTATATCTACCATACATTGCAGAATATCTTTTAGTAGTAATATCAGATACTAATTTGTATTATTGGTTTAAAATAAAATGGAAACAAAGAAAGCTAAAAAAAGTTACGAAGAAAGCAAACTTAGAAGCAATTGGAAAATTGCAAGAAGATATTGCACATTTGCAATTAGAAAAGCAGACCTCACTAGAAAAAGCACAAAAAAGAAGAGAAAATGCTTACAAAATTATCTTTAAGAAAGATGAAGCAGTTAAATGGCTAATTGTAATTATGCTCATTTGCACTTTAACAGGCTTTTTAACACCACTTGGCACTACACCATATACTTATTTGATAAAAACAATGCAGGGCAATACGATGGATAGTATTAGCGAACATCAGCCTTTAACTTTAATTAATAATACCCCAATGTTACTTACTTTCATTTTATATATTTTACTTTTGATTTTTACAGATACAAAAGCAAGGCTCAGGGATTTCTTTATGCTAGGAGGTCTTACCTTATTGACCTTTATGTCTAGAAGACAGGCTTCATTATTTGCTATCATTGCAGGATTTATTTTTGCAAAATTAGTATCCAGCTTATTTGAAAAATATGATAAAGAGGGCACAAAACCGGTCATGGAGTTTATGACCTCTATGCTTGGAAAAATATTTACTATTTTAGTTGTGATTTTCGTAAGTTTTATTTTATATAAAGGAAAAATTGGAAATGCGTTTGTGAATCCAAAATCCTACCCAATTGAGGCATCTAATTATATTTTAGAAAATATCGATATAGAAAATATGCATTTATTTAATGAGTATAATTATGGAAGCTATTTATTATTTAGAGGAATTCCAGTATTTATTGATTCTAGAGCAGACTTATATGCTCCTGAATTTAATGGAACAGAAAATCAAGAAGGAAGAGATATCTTTACAGATTATATGAATATCTCTAACCTTAGTACTTATTATGAAAATCAATTTGAAAAATATGATATTACCCATGTCATCACAGGTAAAAGAACAAAATTAAATATGTTTTTATCAAGAGATGATCATTACAAAGAGCTTTATGCAGACGATAATTTTGTGGTTTATGAAAGAGATGCTAACTAACAGGTAATTTCTAAGGAAGGAATAAAATGAAAAAAGATATGCAAACCATTATTGTAGAACAAGAAAAAGAGCGAATTGATAAATATCTAGTAAATAAACTGCCAGAATTTTCTCGTATGATGATTCAAAAATTAATAGAACAAGAACAAATTTTGGTAAATACAAAACCTGTAAAAACCTCTTATGTGGTACAAGTAGGAGATGTAATTGATGTAGCAGTGCCACAGGCCAAACCAACACATCTAGAGCCACAAGAAATTCCATTAAAGATTGTTTATGAAGATCAAGACATTATTGTTGTGAATAAAGAAAAAGGGATGGTAGTACACCCAGCAGCAGGTAATCCAGATGGAACATTAGTCAATGCCATTATGGCACATTGCAAAGAAAATTTATCTGGAATTGGTGGAGAATTAAGGCCAGGAATTGTGCATCGTTTAGATAAAGATACATCAGGTCTTTTAATCATTGCTAAAAATGATAAGGCACATATTGAAATAAGCAAACAAATTCAAGAAAGAAAAGTGAAAAAAACTTATTTAGCCCTTGTGAGGGGAGTAATTCCAGAAAATGAAGCAACCATTGATATGCCTATTGGAAGAAGTATGCAAGACAGAAAAAAGATGGCAGTTACTAAAAAAGGAAAAGTAGCAATCACACATTTTAAAGTATTAGAGAGATTTTCAAAGTACACTTTTTTACAGATACAAATAGAAACAGGAAGAACTCATCAAATTAGGGTACATCTAGCAGAAATTGGATACCCAGTAGTGGGGGATATGGTGTATTCTAATGGAAAAAATGAATTTGGAGTAGAAGGGCAAATGTTACATGCTAAAAGTCTAGATTTTCTTCATCCCATTACAAAAGAAAAGATGCACCTAGAAGCACCATTGCCAGAATATTTTAAAGAGGTTTTAGAAAAGCTAGAAAATCAATCATCATAGAATGATCAAAAGAAAGAGTGAGTAACATGGAAGAAAGATTACAAAAATTTTTAGCAAATCAAGGTATTTGTTCTAGAAGAAAAGCAGAAGAAGCCATTTTAGCTGGAAAAATCAAAGTAAATGGTGTGACCATGCTGCAGCTAGGAACAAAGATAAACCCAGAAAAAGATAAAATAGAATATGAAGGACAAGTAGTAGAAAATAAAGGAAAACACGTATATATTTTGTTAAATAAACCAATAGGCTATGTAACAACAATGCATGACCAATTTTCTAGGCCAACTGTTATGGATTTATTAAAAGAAAGTAAGAAAAAAATAGAGTTTAAAGTACTGCCAGTAGGAAGGCTTGATATGTATACTTCTGGGGCTTTACTTTTAAGTAATGATGGAGATTTTATCTATCAAATTACTCATCCAAAACATGAAATTGATAAAACTTACCAGGTAACAGTGAAAGGAAAAATTACGAAAGAAGAAGTAGAAAAGTTAAAAACGGGGGTAGATATTGGAGAATATGTGACCAAAGAAGCAGCCGTTAAAATTCTAAAAATAGATTTAGAAAAAGATATATCTAGAATCGAAATTAAAATTCATGAGGGAAAAAATAGACAAGTAAGGCGTATGTGTGAAGCAATTGGCAAAAAAGTTCTAGCACTTCATAGAAGTAGCATAGGGAATCTAACCGTAAAAGATTTAAAGCTAGGAGATTGGCGCTATTTAAGTAAAGAAGAAGTAAATAGTATTCTCAAAAAATAAATGGACAAAAGCTAAAACCTGTGTTAATATATTAGTAGCTTTATAGGCAAATTTGTTTAGGAAAGTTTTTATTTTCTATTAGGAAATAAAAAAGAAAGTGAGGAACAATCATGGTAAATGATAATGAAATTAAAGCAACCGTATCACCATTTGCAATTCATGAAGGAGAAATTAAAGTATTTGACGGAAGAGATGGTTATGTGTCTATGAATCAAATTATTCATAGAATTAATATCGGGCACATTACCGATATCCATTTTGCGATTATGGAATTAGTAAATCAGTTTGAATTTATTACATCTAGGCAACTTATGCAAATGTTAGAATGGAAAAAAATAGAGGTAGGCTCACAAGATAAGTTAAACAATAAATTGGAGCAATTAATCAAAACAAAAATTTTAACAAGATATTATTTTGACTCAGAAGATGGAAAAGGAGTTTACCGTATCTATTGTTTAGAGAAAATGGGAAAATACTTACTAGAATCTCGTGGAATTGAATGTAAATGGCAGCCAACAGACAATACCAAACCAGTTGCCATGATTAAAAAAAGACTAGCAGGCAATCAAATTTTAATTGCGTACTTAAGAAAAGTAGCAGCATTTGATTCTTATACTCCTAAACCATCTTTTAAAGCAAAGCAATCTTCCAAAGTGTTTAAAGCGACAGGAGGAAGTGTAAAATTAACCAAGAATAATAAATCTTTAGAGTTTGTTTTTGAAGTAATTCGTAGAGAAGAAGATTGGGAAAAGAAACTCATTGATAAAATGCAATTGTATAAAGATTTTTATGAAAATTTTCAAGTAGGTGATTCTGGTTATCAAAGTTTGCCACAACTTATTTTAGTTTGTGAAGATGAAAGACACATGGCTGAAACTTTTAAAACCATTGTTATGAACCATTTAGAGATTCAAAATATTAAATTATATTACACAACAGATTTAAGACAAAATGAAGAAACTTTAGAAAAAACATTAGTGCAATTTAAATTAGATGAAGAAACTAAGAAATATAAAATGGAAAATATTGAAGTAAAATTGTTAGGAATTTAAAAGAAAGAGGATGTTTTAAACATCCTCTTATTCATCATTATTTTTCTTTTTGAAATTTACCACGATTGCATCTTCATTATCAAAGAAGTATTTGGAATCTGAAGTATCTGTATCAATTGGGTCTATTTCACGATCAACATCATAATTATTGTTACTAGCAGTTGCAGCAACATAATTTCCTCTGTTTTTCCTTAAAATCTTTTTGATGGTAGCATCAGCACTGGTATTAATACCTTGTGTAAATTTTGTAAAATCATAATTTTTTACTTTTTGTGGTTCTTTGTATTTTGCCTCCATAAAGTCTACTTTACCTTTTTCAACTTGGCTCTTGCCTTTTAAATCTTTTACCTTATAAATAACTTGTTTTGATTTTAAAGACATAATCTTACCAGCTGAATAGTTAGGTTTCCATTTAAATTCGATACCACCCATTTTTGGATCATATTGTTGGTTTTCCGGATTATAATCAGACTTCCAACTCCATTCTCTTTTATCTTGCATTGCAGTTTCCCACCATTTCACATCTTCAGGGGTTGCATTACCAAAGATAAATTTATTGACTGTATTAGAAAGAATTAAATCTCTGTAATAGTTTCCTCTGTTATCAGCAGAGTAATCACCTTTTAACTGTGTTAAGTTTTGAGAATCTAATACAGTTGCCACTTTATATTTACGATATAGAGTATAGATTGGTTCAGTTGCCTTACAAATATAAACTGGAAAATCATCGATATATAGGAAATGAGGAATACGGTTACTATCATTTCCAGGTCTTGATAAAATAGCTTGTTGCATAGATAGGATAAAGAATAATCCAAATGCTTTATGAGCAGTTTCTCCCAAATCACCTCTACGGGTACAAACTAAAGTTACTTCTCCATCTTCAAGAGCTTTTTCACAATCTAAGTTATTAGAACGGCTACATAAGATACTCTTTACGCCAGGATATCTAAGTAAATTGTCAAGTTCTGCAGATGCACTTGTTATAGAGCGTCTAGTATTTAAAATGTTTGGAGAATCTGGGTAAAAATGATTTTCAAAATAACGAATAAGAATACGATACTTTTCAGCTAATTCTGGAATTTGTTTCATTTTTTCTACCATCTCTACCACTAATTCAAAATTGGTCATCATATTTAACATATCTTCTAGATTAGGTAGTAAACCCTCATTTTCTAATGGATACATTTCTTTTAACAAAATAGAAAGGTTTTCAATAATTTGAATGGCTTCATTTTGTCTAAAAGCAAGTTCTGTATCTGGCCTACTATGAATAAATAATCCTTTTAAAATAGAAGAAATAGCAATACCAGTTTTAATAGGATCTTTATAAATAAATGGGTTTAATCCTGGAGAATCAGCTCTATTAGGATCAATAATATTAACTGGTATATGGAAATTGTCTGCTACTTTTGCAATTTTTTCTACTGACTCATGTTCTGCGGAAAGATAGGTAATACCCATATTACGATAAGTAATTCTATCTCCGGAACTACTAATAATCATCTTTTTCATATAGGCTTTATAAGTATCAATTTTATCAGGGTTAGGAATTAACATATTTAAAGAAAAGTTTTCATTAATATAGTCATTATCATAAGGACAGTTTAAACTAGCAAGCCCTGTTTTTAATGCAGTAAAGCCCATTTCTTTCGATACTTCTTTAAAGAAAGATTTTCTTTCAATATCTCTTGCAAGCATTGGCTCATAAACCATGGTAGTTTTACCAGAACCGGAAACACCTACAATTAAGAAAGATTCGAAACGCTTACTTTCTGGAATACAAACATCTTCACCACTTTCAGAATCTGTACATACCTTAATTTCACAAGTATAAACACCATGAGCTTCTTTATCAGAGGTTAAGTTAATTCCTCCATAGTCGAAAATAGAGTCATAAATATCTTTGGTATCATTAACTGTGAAGATAAGCCATGTAATTACCTTATAGAAGGTAACAAGTGGAATATATACTCCTAATGCTGTGAAGGCTGGTCTAAATAAATAATAAAACTCAGAAGCAAGTTCTGGATAATTTGGTAAAGATAAAAGACTCATCCAAACAATTTGGTTAATCCATTGTACAGCAGCTGATACGATCATAATGTAAAAACAAACAATAAAAGTATGGAAGATTCTTAATTTATCAACATCTGCTTTAGCAAACTTAGAAGCACCTGAAAAGAAAAAGGCAAAAGCAAGACAAGCAAAAGCAAATGTATATTCAAATGGCCCCCAATAAGAATAAGAAACTCCTGTAAATATAATAAATAATAATTCTACAATTCTATCCACTAACAGATAGGCTGAAATCAAAGCTAAGATATATGTCATAAAAGTATTTCTATCTGTTTTTAAAAACTTCAAAAATTTATCAACGATTTTCAAAATTAGTTCACCGCTTTCATTTTCTTAATCTACTACATATACTATTATCTTATAAAATCAAGAAAAAAACAAGAGTTTTTGGGAAAAAAGTAATAAAAATGCAATCAAATTCGTATGTATGAAATAGAAAGAGAGGAGAAATGAAAAAAAAGCGTATTCAAAAAGAAAGTTTCATGAAAAGTGTTTTCATTTTAATGGTCTCCCAAGTTCTTAATAAAATTTTAGGATTAGTATACAAACTATATTTAACCAACCGAGAAGGATTTGGGGATAAAGGAAATGCAATCTCTGGAAGTGGTTTTCAAATTTATGCTTTATTTTTAACCATTTCTTCTATTGGTGTGCCTGGAGCAATTGCAAAACTAGTCTCTGAACGTGTAGCAATTGGAGATCATAAAGGAGCACATCGCATTTTTAAAATTGCTTTTGTTACTTTTGGTACGATTGGATTTTTATGTAGTACCATTTTATTTTTGGGAGCAGGATATATTGCTAATCATTTTTTACAAATTCCAGAAGCAGAACTTACTTTAGTTGCACTTTCACCTTCTGTTTTTCTAGTTTCCATATCTTGTGTTATAAAAGGATATTTTAATGGAAGAGAAAGTTTGAAAGTAACTGCTAATGCTCAAACACTAGAACAACTCTTTAAAACCGCATTATCTGTTGTATTAGTAGAAACAATTGCCATAGCATCAGGGGTAGATACTGCCATTATGGCAGCAGGAGCAAACCTATCTACTACACTGGCAACTTTTCTATGTTTCTTCTATCTATGTAGTTATTATAGAGCCATGAAGAAAGAGATTGCATGGGAAATCAAAAGTAGTGTCAATTATAGACCTACTAGAGTACGAAAAACTATTAAACAAATTTTTAGTGTTTCTATTCCAATGTCAATTACTAGTATTTTAGGAACACTTAATAAAAATGTAGATTCCATGACAGTAGTAAGGGGGTTAAAAAATTTTTTATCAGAAGAACAAGCCAAGATCCAGTATGGAATCTTAACAGGAAAAGTAGAAACTTTAGTTACTCTTCCTATGTCAATGAATATGGCATTTGCAACAGCTTTAGTACCTGCAATTTCATCTGCAAGAGCGATGGGAGACTTACAGACAGCAAAAAAAAGAATTTCTTTTTCTATGCTTATTACGATTTTGATAGGGCTTCCCTGTATGGTAGGAATGATTTTATATGCAAAACCTATTTTAGAATTATTATTTCCTAATGCCACTTCTGGAAGTTTTATTTATCAAATTAGTTGTTTAGGGATTATTTTTATTGTATTAGAACAAACGATGAGTGGTGCTCTAAATGGACTAGGAAAAATTTTTGTTCCTGCCATGGCACTAGGAATAGGAGTTATTGCAAAAATTTTATTAAATTGCTACTTAGTTCCAATTAATCCAGAAAACTTTTTATTAGGAGGAGTAGCTGGAGCAGCTTTCTCAACAGTGGTTTGTCATATCATCGCATTTAGTATTGAATTTAGAATTTTAAAAAGAACGATTGCACTAAAACTACCAGCAAAGAAATTTATGATAAAACCTATTCTTGCTGTAACTATGATGGGAATTGTTTCAAAAATTTTTTATCAGGTAGTTATAATTAATTTAAGTGGAAAACTAACTACAATTTTGACTTTACTTGTTGCCGTAATAGTATACCTAATTTGCCTTGTCCTTTTACAAATTTTTTCAAGAGAAGAGCTTTTTATGATACCTTATGGAAAAAAGATTTATTATTTTCTACAAAAGCTAGGGCTGTATGCAGACGGCTGAAACACTAGAAAAATCAATACTTTTGAAAGATACAAAAAATAAAAACCTAGGGAAATCTAGGATTTGGACAAAAAAATCATCAAAAAAAGAAGGATTTTGAAAAAGAATGACGAATAATGATATTAGTAGATAAAAAATCTACAGATTTCAAAAAAACTTATAGGAGGTATGTTAAATGAACAAGTCAGAATTAATCGCAGCTATGGCAGCAAAAACAGGAGAAACAAAAAAAGATGCTGAGGTAGCATTAAACGCATTTGTTAGTGTTGTAACAGACGCATTAGTAAAAGGAGACAAAGTTCAATTAGTTGGATTTGGTTCTTTTGAAGTAAGAAAAAGAGCAGCTAGAAAAGGAAGAAATCCACAAACTAAAGAAGAAATCAAAATTCCTGCATCTAAAGCACCTGTATTCAAAGCTGGAAAAGCACTAAAAGACCTAGTAAACAAAAAATAAATTGAAATTTATATAAATTATATGAATTCATATTAAGAAACATAGAAGTCCGTTTTCTATGTTTCTTTTTTCGCCATCAGGGACGTTCTTTTTTGGCAAAAAATTTACCAAAAAAGAACGTCCCCATTGGTTGAAGATTCAAAATGGGTGTGATATAATGGGGCAAACTTAAAAATCAGAGTCTTTGTAGAAGACTAGTAAGAGAGGTAAAGGATGTATAGAAATACCTGTATAGAAATTGATGTAGGCAACTTACAACATAATGTAAAAGAAATTTTACGAAAATATCCAGATTATGAATATTACTTTGGAGTGGTAAAAGGAAATGCTTACGGACACAGTGATAAGATTGCAAAATATTTGGTAGAAAGTGGAATTAATTATTTAGCAGTTGCTTCTTTAGAAGAAGCACTTAGTATTCGTCAAGATGGGGTAACTGTTCCTATTTTATGCTTAGAACCCATTAATATAGAATATCTTTCCATCTGCATAAAAAAAGAGATTACAATTACTGTACATGATATGGAATATGCAAAACAATTATTAGAAAAAGAGATAATGGGACCTTTAAAAGCACATATTAAAGTAGATACAGGTCTTTGTAGATTGGGATTTCAAGATAAATATGAGATAAAACAGGCAGTAGATGGATTAAGAAAAAAGCCTAATATTTTATTAGAGGGAATTTATACCCATTTTGCAACAGATGGAATTTATGATGTATCCTGGGATAATCAAATGAATCAGTTTTACGAACTTACTTCTGAAATAGACTTAAGCCAATTTCAAATTGTGCACTTAGGAAGGAGCCAAACCTTATTAAATCATGCAAAAATTCCATGTAGTAATGGAATTCGATTAGGAATTATTATGTATGGCTATAATACTACTCCAAAACCATTACCAGATGACTTTCTCAATAAACTTAGAAAATGGAAAAGAAAGATGTATCATAAAAAGCATCATATTAGCCCAACTGTTACAGATATTTCGATTGATTTAAAACCAGCATTTCGTCTTTATAGTGAAGTAATGCAGGTCAAAAAAATCAAAAAGGGTAGTTTTGTAGGCTATGGAAGAGTTTACGAAGCACAAGAGGATATCTATGTTGCCATTATTCCAATTGGATATGCAGATGGATTTTCTAGAAAAAATAAAGGTAGAGATATTCTGATTCATGGAAAAAGATATCCTTTAATTGGTGAAATTAATATGGGAATGATTATTGCAAAAGTAGATGAAACAGTAAAAGAAAAAGATAAAGTGACATTAATTGGAGAAGGATTAACGATGCAAGAAGTGGCAAGGCATATTGGAACTAGTGTGTATGAAAGTTCTTGTATGTTCAATAATTGGGTACCAAGAGTTTTAACAAAAGAAGGAGAGGTGCTAGAAGTTGATGAAAGAAAATTTTAATGTTCTAATTTTAGGAAGTGATTTTAATTGTTATTATATGGCAAGATGTTATCATGAACTTTATCATGAAAAAGTAAATGTAATTGCAAGAAAAGAAATTGGGGTAGTCTCATATAGTAAGATTGTAAATTTTAAACAAGTAGATGATTTTGAAGAAGCTAAAGTTTTTGTAAAAACATTGAATGAATATGCTAAACAGAGAAAAGAAGATAAAATTTTATTAATTGCGACAAGTGATGAACTGGTTCGTCTAGTAGTAGAAAATCAAGAAAAATTGGACCATAAATATGTTCACAATTATCCAAGTTTGGAGATTTTAGATAAAATCTTAGTAAAAGATACTTTTTACCAAGTTTTTGAAAATAGTGAATTAGATATTCCAAAAACTTATATCTATCCATGTAAAGGGAATGAACCACTTGACGAAGAAAAAGTAGAGAGCCTAATGTATCCACTGATTGTGAAACCAGGTAATAATATTGAATATCATAATCATAAATTTGAAGGGATGTTTAAAGTATTTAAAGTATACTCAAGAAAAGAGCTAGGAGAAGTAATTGACCAAATAAAAAAATCAGGATACCAAAGTAATTTAGTAATTCAGGAATTTATTCCAGGAGATGATTGTGCATTATTTGATTCCATATTTTATTGTAGTAAAGATAAAAAAGTGCAGCTGATGACTTTTGCTCAAATTGGATTGCAAGAAAGAAACCCAGGCGGAATAGGAAATTGTACGGTACTAGTGAATGGATTTAATGAACATGGCTATGATGAAAAAATAATAGAGCCATTGAAAAAATTCATGGAGAGAATTGGATATCAAGGGTTTGCTGAGTTTGATTTAAAATATGATGAAAGGACAGGCAGTTATAAGGTATTAGAGATTAACCCAAGACAGGCAAGATCTAGTTATTATTTAACAGCAGGTGGACACAATTTGGTACAGTATTTAATTGATGACTTGATTTATCACAAGGAAAAACCATGTACTTTAATGAAGGAAAAAATAGCATTAAGTTTTGTACCTAAAAGTGTGATTAAAAAGTATGTGACAAGTAAGCCTTTAAGAGAAGAAATATTAGAATTAGCAAAGCAGAAAAAGATGGTGAATCCACTAAAATATAAAAAAGATGGTTCTATCAAAAGAAAACTTTATTTACTAGCCAAAGATTTTGGGTATAAGAGGAAATATAAAAAAATGAGTTGGTAAAAAGAAAAGAGGAGAAAAATGTTTTCAGGTTTTTTAAAGAATTTAAATTATACAGAATCTTTACAAGATGAATTTTTAATTCATGGAAGCCAAACAAAACCAAACTCCCAGATTGAAGTGATAGCCTCAAAAATAAAAGATGAGGATTCAACTATTACTATCTTAAAAATATTATATCATCTGAGTAATCAGTTAAGATATCAAAATAAAAATTCTATTAAATTTAATAGAACAGCATCAGAAATAATGGATAGCGGATTTTATACTGGTTGTAGTGATTTTGCGTTGATATTTGAAACACTGGCAAGATATAAAAAGATTCCAACAATCCATGTACAAACAGCTGGAAAGAAGTTTATAGAAAAGTTACAACATGAAGAAGATGTTAGTATTATAGGTCACCATTTTTGTGAATGCAATATTAATGGAAAATGGATTTTAGTAGATCCTTTGAATGGTAGAATATTAGAAAGGTATAATCCAATAGATCTTAATATAGGACAATATTACGCATTTGCTAAAAGTACAGATATTTTTGAAACGGGTATTCATAATATTTATGAAAATAATAAAAAGATAAAAGAAATATTTTCTGGATTTGACATAAACCAATTTCATCCGGCTAATGATGAGAGAAAGGAAAAAGAAGAGTACAGATAATAATACAAAGAGAAAAGAGAAAATAAAAAATTAATTATAAAAATTTATGAGGAAGTCTTGACAGTAGCAATTTTACGTAGTAAAATAAGATTTGTCAGTTGCAAAACAAATATGCAGATGTGGCGGAACTGGCAGACGCACAGGACTTAAAATCCTGCGGGACTTATACTCCCGTGCCGGTTCGATTCCGGCCATCTGCACCATTAG
>CALYAE010000096.1 GCA_944393435.1 uncultured Clostridia bacterium | reverse complement strand
ATCATAGCTTGCTTGTGTATTAGTAGTAAAAAATATGGAAAACAAGCTAAATAATAAAAGAATGATTAACAATATACTGGTTTGTTTTGTAATCATTAAAGCGCTTTTGGATAACATTTTTTCCTCCTCATTAGTAAGTTTTAAAAAGAATCTCTTACGTCATTTTTTTACAAAGATAGTATATCATTCTTGCTTTTTTGCGTCAATTAAAAATGAAAAAAAAGTGAATTTTGTCAAAAATTTACACAAAATTCACATTCCTTTTCATGTACTTGTTTCTTCTTTGCTTATCTGTTGCAACATCCACAACCAAAGTTTGTAAATAGTAATAAAAATACAATAATAAAGAATAAAATAGTATTATCATTACCACATCCACAACCGCAGCCACCAAATAAATTTCCTAAAACTCCTCCGCTACGTCCATTGTTGCCACATGAGCAATTGCAATCTCTTTCTTCTGGCATTATTTTTTCCTCCTTTAATCTATTTATATAATATAAGTATGCAAAAAAATAAAATTGTGTTACAATATAGAAGAGTTATTAAACTTGCCAAACAAAAGAAAGGATTTTAATTTATATGAATAAAATTGAACTATTAGCTCCTGTTGGAGATTGGGACTGCCTAAAAGCCGCTGTACAAAATGGCGCAGATTGTGTTTATTTTGGCGTTAGTAAGTTTAATGCTAGAATTTTTGCTACCAATCTCACAAATGAAAATATGAAACAGGCCATCGAATATTGTAAAATCAGAAATGTAAAAACTAATTTAACTCTCAACACATTAATTAAAAACTCTGAATTTGAATCTGCTATCCTCCTTGCCAAAGAGGCTTATGAAGCTGGGATTGATGCTATCATTGTACAGGATTTGGGACTAGCTAAATTTTTAATTGATCACTTCCCTTATTTGCCAGTCCATGCAAGTACACAGATGACGGCTCATAATTTGCAAGGTGTCATAGAATTAGAAAAATTAGGTTTTAAAAGAGTAGTTCTTTCTCGTGAACTTTCTATTGAAGAAATCGAATATATTTGTCAAAATACCAATGTGGAAATTGAAACTTTTATTCATGGCGCTTTATGTATTAGTTATTCAGGTCAATGTTTATTTTCTAGCGTAGTAGGTCGGTCGTTCTGCTAACCGTGGTAAATGTGCAGGACCTTGCAGACTACCTTATGAATTAATTAGTCAAAATACAAAGACCAATGAAATAAAAAAATTAAACAAGGGGTATTTACTTAGCCCTAAAGATTTGTGTGGCTTAGCCTATATTCCTAGGCTAATTGCTGCTGGTGTGAAATGTCTAAAAATTGAGGGGCGCATGAAAAGCCCTGAATATGTAGCAACAGTTACCAGAATTTATCGTAAATATATTGATATGGCTTTATATGGTAAAGAATTCATCATTGAGCAAAATGATATTAATGATTTAATGCAAGTTTTCAATCGAGGTGGATTTTCAGCAGGTCATCTAAACCCAAAACCTAATAGAGAACTTATCTATCCTACGAAACCAAATAATATTGGAATTGAAATTGGAACCATCCAAAAGTATAATCCTACCAAAGGTCATATTACATTAAAATTAGAAGAATCGTTAGAAATTGGAGATTCTGTTGGAGTATCAAATGAGAATTCTAAGTACCTAGTTTCTGAGTTAATGTATAAAAATCAAAATGTGAAAACAGCAAGTAGCCGGTATGCAAGTTACAATTGGGCGCATGAAAGGAAAGATCCAAGTTGGAGATAAAGTATATCGCATTAGTAGTAAATCTTTAAGCGATACAGCCAGAAATTCTTATGAAAACTGCGAGAATAAAAAAATTGCTCTTAACTGTAATGTAACTATCAAAAAAAATCTTCCTATTAAAATGGAAGTTTTTACTACTAATGAAATGCATCCAACCGGACTCTACCACAATATTCGTATACAAGAGACTTCTAATATTCTACCAATTGAAGCATTAAAAACTCCTATTAGTGTTGAAAGAGTGGTAAAACAAATTTCCAAAACTAATAACACACCTTACTACTTTGAAAATATTACTGTATTTTTAGACGATGGTCTTTATTTGCCTAGTATCAGTACTTTAAATGAATTAAGAAGAAATGTGCTAGGAAAGTTGCAAGAACAAATTATTCAAAAAGGAAAAAGAAAACTTCCACCTTTTGAGTGTGTAAATAATGAAACCATTACATATATTCCTAAACTAGAACATCCTAATATTTCTTTATCTTTAAGACATCTATTTGTAGATTATGACTATACAAAATTAAAAAAAGATAAAATTCATAGAATTTATCTTGCTTTAAAGTTATTTTTAAATAAAGAATATATTCCTATTATTGACTATTTGGCTGAAAACTATAAAATCTATATTTATATGCCAAGTATTATTAAGTCAAATTATAAAAACATCATTTTAAATTCTTTAGATGATATCACTACAAGGTTTGATGTAAAAGGATTTGTTCTTTCTAATTTAGCAGATTTCGCTTTTTTAGAAAAATACGCAGGAAAATATGATTTTGTAGGAAACTATTCTTTAAATGTTTTTAATAATCATACTATGGAAGAATACAAAAAATTAGGTTTAAATAGAATCACTTTATCAAGAGAGTTAAACTTAGAAGGACTGCAAGAAATATTATCCTGTTCTAACATGGATGTTGAATTAATTGTTTATGGAAATCTTCCTATCATGGCAACAAATTACTGTTTTTTAGGAAAAACCAACCATTGCTATCCTGATTGTGGTGTCAATTGTAGTAAAAAGAATCATATATATTATTTAAAAGATAGACTGGGATATTGTTTTAGAATTATTCCAGATAGTATTCAGACTGTTAGTTTAATATGTAATAGCAAAACACTTTCACTTTCTACTAAAGAATTGCCTGTTACTTCTGTTAGACTTGATATGATTGATGAAACGATTGAGGAAATGAACCAAGTAATCGATTCTGCTTATCGTAGAGAAAAATTAGAAGGCAGCCAATATACAAATGGAAATTTAAGAAGAGACGTTTAAGCATTTAGGGGCACTAAAAAATGACCCAAAAGAGGACCAAAGGGGACAGACACCAATGGTCTCTTTTTAAAAAAAGAGACCATTGGTGTCTGTCCCCTTTGGTCCTCTTTTACTGCCTAGTAGTCAAATGAATAAGTAAATCTATGTTATCATCTTTGGCTGCTTTATTTTTTCTAATTGCTCCACATTTTTTGCAACGATAGATGATAACATATCCCTTCTTGCTATCTAATTCCGCACGAATCGGTTCTAGCAAACCATGACATGTTTCTTCTCTATCTCCTGGATGAATATCCACATGTTTAGAATACAAACAAGCATTACAATGATTGCGACAGGTATAGCCTAGTGGCTCTACCTGTTTTCCGCAATTCTCACAAATAAATCCCTCATCTATTTTAGTGAATTTTCTTCCCATCTCTTCTTCCTCTTTCTTGTTTTTTACCATTAAGGAACGTCCCCAATGGTTGAACCTCCGATAAACTCTCTTAATAGTGAATTGCCTGGTACATATTCATCTTCAATATCTTCAAAATATTTTAAAAATTCATATAATCTTTTTGCTTCTGTATATTCTGGATTTGTATTGTCAATTTCAGCAAGAAGTGGCATTGCATATTTTTTTAATACACAAATTTCATAAATTAAGGATGTATTAAACATGCTATCTGCTTGGTCTTGGAATGGGAAAATGTATTTTTCTTCTCCTCGATTCACAGAATCCCAAATTTGTAAAGTATGTAATGCACTATATCCTCTAAAATTATAATCTCTAACCATTCTTCTTAAAAGCCTACTATCAGTAGTAGATATACGATTATAATAATCGACATTTAATACTGTTAATGCACTAATATATATTTTATATTTTTTCTCTTTTGGTATGGATTCGGTTAATTTGTTATTTAAGCAATGAATCCCTTCAATCACTAAAATTTCGTCTTCACCTAGTTTCATTGTATTTCCTAAATATTCCTTTTGTCCGGTTTTGAAATTAAAAGTCGGGCACTTTACTTCTCCTCCAGTTAGCAAAGTGGTTAAATGTTCATTAAATAGTGTTAGATCAATTGCTTCTAGACATTCAAAATCATATTTACCATTTTCATCTCTTGGCGTATCTTTTCTTTCCACAAAATAATTATCCACTGAAATGGTAACAGGTTTTAATCCATTTAATCTAAGTTGGATTCCTAACCTTTTAGCAAAGGTAGTTTTTCCAGAAGAAGAAGGACCTGCAATTAATACTACCTTTACCCCATCTTTTTTAATAATATGATCTGCAATATCTGAAATTTTCTTTTCATGCAAGGCTTCTGCAAGTAGTACTAAATCTCTTGTATTTCCATTTTGAATTTGTTTATTTAATTTGTATACTGTATTAACGTCTAATACTCGATGAATGTCTTTGTATTCATCCAAAGTGGAAATTAGTTTTCTACTTGCTGCACCTTTTTCTAATATGTATGGATTTTCTTTTGCTGGATAACGAAGTAAGAATCCATCATGATAAGGTAATAATTCAAAAATATGAACAAAACCTGTTGTAATTGGCATAACTCCATAAAAATAATGATAATAGTCTTCACAGAAATATAAAGACACTTCTTCTTTTTGCTTATTACTTAATTGTAATCTTCCTCTTAATGTATTTTCTTGTTCATAAAATTTTTCTGCTTCTTGTTTGGTCATCTCTATTTTGCGGATTGGTATATTTTTTTGAATAATGACTTTCATTTTTTGTTTTACTTTATCTATCATTTCTCTGGTAACTTCCATGTTGTCTACTTCACAGTACATTGCATTAGTTAATTGATAATTAATAGAAAGCAATGCTTCTGGATAGCATTCATGAAATGCCATACTCATAATATATAAAATCCCTCTAATATAAATTCTTCTGCCGTCTCTTGAACTAACATCTACAAATTTAAGATGATCATTTTCTTTTGGGATGTAATTTAAACTTTTAATTTCATTATTACAATTACACGCAATGATTCTATCATTTTCTTCTAGCTCCTTCGCAAAAATTTGTGCAATTGTTTGAGGTTCATTTGTTATTTCAATTTCTTTTCCTTCTAATTGTACTTTCATACCATCTTCCTTTCTTTTTACTGTGTATCTATTTTATATCTTATGTGCGTTTTCGTCAACTATTCTTTACTATGGAAATTTCTTCTTTTCAAAATCATGTATTCACAGCAAAACCTTTTCTTCTAAAAATACTGAATAAATTTTTATAGCTTGTATATACTGATATTAATATAAATATTCTTAAGATGGGAGGAAATGGTAAAATGGAAATAACAAGAGTATATGAAATTTTAAAAAATAAAGAAAAAGCTGAGGTTTTTTATGATGAAAGGCCTGTTTGGATTCAGGAACTCAATCATAATATTGCTAAAGTTGGTTTTATTGATAATTTTGAAGAAAAAGATGTTTATATTCAAGATTTATATGAAGAATAAATATCAAAAGCAAGCAGAAAATCCAGCCTTTTCTTAAGCTGGATTTTCTGCTCTTAGGTTCCTATTTTAGAATACCTACTTTGAACTCCTTATTTCTTTCTTCCTCCTACATCCTTTTTGTACTTGGAACATTTTCTGTTGCCACAAGAATCTGTACCATAATGACCTAATGTACATTTTCCCTTATGGATACAATCGATCGTACCACCACTGCTGGATTTTTTACGATTCCGTTTTCCTTGTGCCATTTGGAGTTCCTCCTTATAATGTAATTAGCATCTTTGCTAACTGATATAAACTTTATTATACACTATTTTTCCATATTTGTAAATGCTTTTTATTTCTAAGCTAACTCCTCTTTATTCTAATTCTTCCTTTTTTTAAAGTAGATGTTACTTTTTCCCAAATTTTATTTCCTAAAATTGGTCCTCCAATTCCTAATACTACATAGAAAGATTGTAATAATAGATTCCATCCTGGTACTTCATAAATATAAATCCAGGCATTGGCTAGTTTTTCTACATCAAAATAAGGAATCTGATATTTTAAATGAATCATATATAATATTACATTAAAAATAAACAAATACACAATATGATGTGACATGATAGAAAATGTATGATTACTGATAGAGTTTACTATTTTACTATCTCCTAAAAAGCTAGCAAGAATCTTAGAAATTCTTAGCCAAAATAAAATACCTGTCATAGAACTTAATAATGGCAAAAAAACATAAGGTGAAAATCCAGAAAATTCATGCATGTCATAATTTAAATCACCAAAGATTCCTATCAAAACTAAATTAAAAATAACTAAAATAGCAAGATAGATTGGAGTGTTTAATTTTTCCTCATATTTTTGCCAATACATTTTATACAAATATCCAATTTCAAAAAAAGGAAGGAAAAAGGCTACTTTAAGAATAAGTGTTCTTAAGTCTTCCTGTCTTGCAATATCATTAAAATAAATGGCAAGCATATTAAAAATAATGAAAATCACTAATCCAATTATCTCATTTATTTTTTTGCCTTTAATTATAAATTTATGAATGAGCAAATAAAAGCAATAAGTAACAAATAACACCGGTACAAACCAAGAAGGAAAGTTAAATACAAATTGGTTGTTATTAATAAATGGTTGCACAAATAAAGTGTACAAACTAATTGGTGCTCCATAATCTACAATTCCATAAGATCTCATAACAGTACAAAAAATACCATAAAATAAATTGATTAGAAAAAATGGTACCATGATTTTTTTGAATTTATGCAAAATAGATTTTCCTACATGTTCTTCTTTTTTAGTACTATAAAAATAGCCTGAAATAAAAATAAATAAGGACATGAAAAAAGAAGAATAAGGAAAAACATCATTTAAAATATTAATACTTCCTGCAAAATGGCAAACTACTACAAGTAAAATACCAATGGCAGACAAAATCATAAATTGTTTATTAGATTTGTTTTGGCTCATTTTCCCTTATCTTCCTTTTCATTTTATTTTATTTTATTTTATTTTTTCTTTCATGTTCACTAAAGTGTTTAGTGCATCAATTGGAGTTAGTTCATTTAAGTCTACCTTATCTAGTTCATGTGCTAGTTCAGCTAACTTGTAATTATATAAATCTAGTTGCCCTGCTGCAATTTTTTTATTTTCTTTTTCTTGTGCTTTGGAACCTAAAATACTTTTTCTCTCTAAAGATTTTAAAATTTCATTTGCACGTCTTGTCACTACTTGAGGTACTCCAGCAAGTTTGGCAACATGTACACCATAACTTTCATCTGTTCCACCTGGTACAATTTTTCTTAAGAAAATAACATCTTCTCCCTTTTCTCTAACTGCAATGGAGTAATTTTTAATTCCTTCTATTGTGCCTTCTAAAGAAGTTAGTTCATGATAATGGGTTGCAAATAAGGTTTTAGCGCCACATTTTTCTTTATCTGCTATATATTCTGCTACTGCCCAAGCAATGGAAAGTCCATCATAAGTAGAAGTTCCCCTTCCTATTGCATCTAAAATGACCAAGCTATTACTAGTTGCTTCTTTCAAAATAGAGGCAACTTCCATCATCTCTACCATAAAAGTACTTTGTCCCATACTTAAATCATCTGATGCACCAACTCTGGTAAATATTTTATCTACTACACCTATTTTGGCATAAGAAGCTGGTACAAAACTTCCTACTTGTGCCATTAAAGTAATTAAGGCAACTTGCCTCATATAAGTAGATTTACCAGCCATGTTTGGTCCTGTAATAATGGCTAAGCGATGTTCTCCTTTATCTAAGTAAGTATCATTTTCTACGAAACTACCACTTGGTAAGATTTTTTCAATAACAGGGTGACGTCCATCTTTAATATCTAAAGTTCCACTATTATCCACAATTGGCATCACATAATTCATATCATCAGCTACTTGTGCAAGAGAAGTAAGTACATCTAAAGTAGAAACAATACTTGCCGCTTTTTGTACTCTTGTAATTTGTTTTTGGATTTGATCTCTTATTTGACAAAATGCATTGTATTCTAACTGAACTACCTTGTCTTCTGCTCCTAAAATTTCATTTTCCACTTTTTTTAACTCTTCAGTCACATATCTTTCACAGTTTGCTAAGGTCTGTTTGCGAATATAGGTATCAGGAACTAAAGATAAATTAGATTTAGTTACTTCTATAAAGTAACCAAATACTTTATTAAATCCAACTTTTAAGCCCTTTATTCCGAGTTTTTTCTTTTTCTTTGGTTTCAATTTCTAATATCCAGTTTTTCCCTTCGGTAGTTGCTTTTTTTAAGTGGTCAATTTCCTCATCATAACCTAATTTGATAATGCCTCCTTCTTTGACACTAATTGGTGGGTCATCTACAATAGAAGTTTCAAGAATTTGCTCAATGTCTTCTAAGCAATCTAGTTCTTCAAATAATTGCTTTAATAAAGGAGCTTTGGCTTTAGATAGAATTTGTTTTACATCTGGTAGCTGTCTAGCTGAATTTTTAAGAGAAATTAAATCTCTCGCATTAGCACTTCCATAAGATATTTTTCCTGCTAGTCTTTCAATATCATACACTTTTTTTAGACTATCTATCACATCTCCACGTAAAATGATATCTTCTTTTAATTCTTTTACCGCTTCTAACCTTTGATTAATTTTACAAACATCTACCAAAGGATCATTTAGCCACCTTCTAAGAAGTCTTCCTCCCATAGAGGTAGAAGTTTTATCTAATACCCATAAAAGAGTACCTTTTTTACTTTTATCTCTTAGCTTTTCTGTAATCTCTAAATTTCTTCTTGCATTCATATCTAAATTCATATAATGGGTTGTATGATATAAATTGATTTTATGGATATAATCCAAATTATTCTTTTGAGTTTCCCTTAAATAACTTAAAAGTCCATTACTTGCCGCTATGCAAAATAGTTCTTCTTTCATATCTTCTACTTTTTGTTCATTCTCATCTACCACTTCATATTGAATTTGGAATAAATCATAGGTTGTATCAAATTTTTCTTCCCCTAACATGGAAATAAAACAGTGGAATCTTTCCCTGATTTTTCCTATTTCTTGAACACAATCGTACATAATAGGATTTACTACAATTTCAGCTGGAAGATATCTTGAAATTTCATCAAGTAAAGTTATAAAGTTATTTTGATCTTTAATTTGACTAGTTCGAAAATCACCAGTTGTTAAATCACAAACTGCAATTCCATAATAGATTCCATTTTTAAAAATAGACATGATATAATTATTCTTCTTTTCATCTAATAAGTTCGTTTCCATAACTGTACCAGGAGTTACGACACGAATTACTTCCCTTTTTACAATTCCTTTTGCTTGTTTTGGATCTTCTACTTGTTCACAGATTGCAACTTTATATCCTTTTTCAATCAATCTTGCAATATAGTTTTCTGCTGCATGAAATGGAATTCCACACATAGGTGCTCTTTCTTCTTGTCCACAATCTTTTCCTGTTAAAGTAAGCTCTAGTTCTCTTGATGTGGTAATTGCATCATCAAAAAACATTTCATAAAAATCGCCTAAACGATAAAATAAAATACAATCTTTATACTCTTCTTTTGTTTGTAAATAGTGTTGCATCATAGGTGAATATTCTACCATATCTTTTTTTACTTCCTTTCTCCTTTTAAATACCACATGTGTTCTGATACAATTTTAACAGGTACTACTTGTCCAATCAAACTATCCTCTGCCTCTAATACTACAACTTTATTGGAATCTGTTCTTCCTGTATATAAATCCTCATTTGTCTTGCTTTTTCCTTCAATCAATACTTTTTGCGTAGTACCTACATATTCTTTATTTTGCTTTGCAATTTGCATTTCTACTAGCTGTTTTAACATATCAAAGCGCTTATGCTTTTCTTCTTCTGGAATTTGATTTTCCATTTTATCTGCTGGTGTTCCTACTCTTCTGGAATAGATAAACATATACACTTGTTCAAAATTTACTTTTCTAACAACATCTAAAGTATCTTCGAATTCCTCTGGTGTTTCCCCTGGGAAACCTACAATAATATCCGTAGATAGCGTTAAATTTGGAATTTCTTTTTTCATTTTTTCTACCAAAGCTAAAAATTGCTCTTTGGTATATTTACGATTCATCTGCTTTAACACTTTGCTATTTCCTGATTGAAGTGGCAAATGTACTAACTTACATACTTTATCACAATCACGAATCGCTTCTATCACGTCATCTGTAAAATCTTTTGGGTGTGGAGATATAAAACGAATTCTTTGAATTTGCTCTATCTGATTGACTGCTCTAAGCAACGTTGCAAAAGAATGAATTCCTTGATATTCTTCAAAAGGAATGTTTTTTTCCTTTTCTACTCTTAAATAAGAATTCACATTTTGCCCAAGTAGCATAATTTCTTTATATCCTTGTTTGGCAAGCTGTCTAATTTCTTCTATAATATCTTTTGGTTTTCTACTTCTTTCTCTTCCTCTTACATAAGGTACAATACAGTAGCTGCAAAAATTGTTACATCCATTCATAATGGTAACAGATGCTTTAACTGAATCATTTCTTTTAATAGGAAGACCTTCTATTACTTCTCCATCAATATCTAAAATATCTTCTATTTGCTTACGATTTTGCAAAAGTTTGTATAAATCTTCTGGAAATTTATGAAGAGTATGCGTTCCAAATACAATATCAAAAAAAGGATAGCTTTCTTTTAATTTTTCTACAATATGTTTTTCTTGCATCATACATCCGCCAATTGCAATAATTGTTCCTTTTTCTTGTTTGTATTTTTTTACTTCTCCTAGTTTTCCAAATAATCTATCTTCTGCATTTTCACGTACACAACAGGTATTAAATACAATTAGATTTGCTTTTTTTAAATCTTCTGTTTTCGTATAATGCATCTTTTCAATCATACCACTTAATTTTTCAGAATCATTTTCATTTAACTGACATCCCATTGTTAAAATACTATATTGTAAGTTTTTTCCTTCATTGCATTTTGCAATTTTTTGAATGATTTGTTCTTGATTTGTTTCTTCTATTTTTTTCACTTGCTTTTCCTCCATTATGTTCCCTATTTTATCGCAAAATCATTGGTTTGGCAAGAGTGAATTTTGTGTGATTATGGAAACCTACCCGAATTTGATATAGTACGTCAGAAAGCTATAAAGCCAAAAGTAATAGCTACTGTCTGTTAGAAACTGTAAAAAGCAGCACTATTAAGTACTGCTTTTTCTAATGCCAACAAGAAAAGTATTGATTGTTTTTATTGTTATGTAAACTCTTTCACTGCTCAGTGCTGCTTATATAAAGTGTGGGCCTAGTGGAGATGTTGGGAGAAGTGTCGTCGTCCAGATAGTCGTAGCTGCGGCTAGAAGCAGGACCGTAAGATCCAGAAACATAGTAATCGCCACCACGATCAACACGACTGTCGGCGAAAGTGGCCTCTTGGGTCCATTCTCTTGCATTTCCTGCAAAATCATAGATATTATTTGCTTTCCAATTTTCACTATGTCCTGCTTCAAATACTTTTGTTCCTGCATCTGTTACTTGTTTATCTTCTGTTACTGAATCATTATAATTTTTATAATTTCCCCAAGTGCTAGAATCTTTTGTATTATATTCTTTTGTAGCTAACCATGCTACTACTTCATCTCATTTATTTCCATATATCATCGTTGTTTTTGCTGTTATTTCATTTTCTTCTTTCTCACTATTATCTACTAATTTCATACATGCTTTCTTTAAATTGTACCAATTCTGCTGTGTAATAACTGTCCCTCCCTTTTCTACTGTTGGGGTACCTTTTGTTTCTGTTAGCTCATATCTTCCGATATAAAATCCTCCATATTGCTCTATACTATCATGTATCTCTACATACTCTGCTACCATTTTATCTGCCATATCTTTTGTACTACTTGCCCCTAAGATGGTTTGATAGCTTGCTGATGCATCATACTGTGAGCCACTTCCCACAACTAGGTCCGGCTCTCTTAATCCTGTGTTGTCACCAGGTGTGCTTCCTGTTACTCCTCTTAGCTTACTATATATACTGGTTGTGGTTTCTACTCCTGTTAATTTTACTGGGGTTGATACCTCTGTATACATATTGTCTACATTTGCTGGAATCCACACATATTCATTGTCTGTTCCATTTTGCTTTATCACAAAGCCTCCTTCTACTGTTCTTTCTGTTTCTACTGTTGAAGCTGTAAATCCAATTGGTACTGGCACGTTTACTGGTGTTTCATCTTCTGATACTTCCACTGTTACTTT
>CALYAE010000095.1 GCA_944393435.1 uncultured Clostridia bacterium | reverse complement strand
ATTGTAATTATGAAAATGGAAGAATATAGAGAAAAATTATTAAAGGAAGATATAGAAGAACATCTATTAAAGGCTGAAGATGATATAAGAAAAGGCAGAGTAAGAGATGCCAGAGAAGTTTTTAAAGCATGGAAGGAAAAATATGGAATATAGAGTAGAATTAACAGACCAATTTTTAGATGAGTTTGAAGAAATATGTGATTATATTTTTAACAAATTAAAAAATATTTCTCTTGCAATCTTTTAAAACTTCTGATATGATAAGAAAAAAACAAAAAGAAGGGAAGAAAAAACATGAAAAAATTAATTATTGGAATTATCATTGCAATTATCGTAATTGTTGCTATTGTGGGAATCTATTTTTTATTAACAGGCAACAATCAAAATCTACCACAAAATGGACAAGAGGCTAATAATGGACAAGAATTAGTAGCAAAATACACTTTGCAAGATGGAGAAAAAAATATGACACCAGGAGAAGTTTTTGTAAAAGAAAATTTTGGGCAGGAGCAAGACTTTTCTGAAATACCAAGCTGTGCATTTCAAGGAACAGACAAAGTGTACAATTATGGAGCTTATGAAATCACTACAAGTGATATAGATGGCAAAGAAACCATTTATTCTACATTTTTACTAGATGACACCATAGCAACTAAAGAAGGAGTAAAAATAGCAGGTGATAAAAATGCTATGATTGCAGCTTATGGAGAAGATTATGAGGAAAATGGAAATGAGTATATTTACACAGATGGCATTGTAGAATTATCTTTTATCATTGAAAATGACACTATTATTAGTATTCAATATGTTATGGTAATTTAAAAATGTACAAAAAAATATAATGATTCATAGTAGCCTGTGTAAGGCACAAGAATCATTATATTTTTTGTGTAGAATTATTGAATAAACTCTTTATACTCTTGCAATTTTTCTTCATAAAGGGTATCCCCACGGTAATTGGTCAAATCATAATTTTGCATTAGAATTTCAGCAAAATACTTAGACATTTTAGTAGCACCAGTTAAATTCAAATGAAGCCCCGCATCATAAGTATCTTGTGAAAAATCAATTCCAATTTCCTCTATTTTATCTACAAAGTTATAATAAGAAATACCATTTTCTAAAGCATACTGCTCCATTTGCTCATCATATTCTTCATACCAATAAGGATATAAGCTAGGAGCTTTTATTAAAATAAGCTCAATTCCATTTTCCTTACAAAGGGCTGTAATTTTATCTAAATATTCATAACAAATGTCAGAAAATTGATAATTTCCAAGTGGTCTTTTCGTAGGAAGACTTTCCACTGGTTTACTATTTTTGTTGACTAAAAATCCATTGAAAGTGTTATTTTTTCTTTTAAATAAATATTCAAAATCTTCACTAGTTAATTCATCATACCTAGAATGATATCTTAAAAGAGGAAAAATATAATACCAAATATTTTCTTCCTCTGTCATAGAAGAATAAATAATATCAACTTTTTGCTTAGACCATTTCATATAATCAATGGTTAATCTGTTATATGCTTCACTAACAGGCTCATCATATCTCATCGCATTTACATTAAATACTACTACCTTTGGTGTTTCATATTTTAAGGTTTCTTCTAAAATAGAATAAGATTGCCAAAGAAGTTGCTGAGAAGACCCACGAACATAAGCCTTAATTCCTTGTTCTTCATACATTACCATAGGGGAAAAGTTAGCATATACTTCACAATCACCTATAAAAATTACTTCATGATCTTTGGATTCTTCATAATATTGAGAAATCATGCTTCCTTCTACTAAACTAGTGGCATATTTGGGTTGCAATAATCTAGTGAAAAATAGAAATAATAGTATAAAAACAACAATAATGATCAGTATTCTTAATTTTTTCATGTATTTTTAAAATCCTTGCTATAAATTTAGATTTTTACTTTAAAGAGAATATCTATAAACTCTTTTTAAAAGTTGCTATAAATAAAATTACTTACTTCAAATCCAATACCGTAAATGCCTAATATAAGAACAATTAGTAGCATGATACCAATTAAAATAGTCTTCCATTCTAATTTTGCATTTTGTATTTTTGGCAATATTTTATTTTTATTTCCGTCAAACACAAATAGTACAATGGTAAATACCAAAAGCACAATCCAATCTGCAAGATTTAGTCCTAAACTAAATAGGTTACTTGCTAAAGAGGAATAGTTAAACGTAGTAAATACAGATCCCATCATTTGAAGAGCTACGATTTGATTCTGCCAAATGAAAAATGACCATAAAAACGAAACAATAAGGAAGGTAAGAAAACGGTTTAATGTTTTCCATTTCGTTTTCATCTTATCACCAAACATGACCAATATACCATGAAATAGCCCCCAAACAACATAATTTACACCATGCCATAAGCCAGAAACTGTAAAGGTGATTAATAAGTTTAAATTCTTACGGAAAGTTCCTTTTCTATTACCACCTAAAGGAATATAGACATAATCTTTGAGCCATGAACTTAAACTAATATGCCATCTTCTCCAAAATTCTTGAATTGTTTGAGAAAAATAAGGGCTATCAAAGTTTTCCTTTAAGTTAATTCCAAGCATCTTAGAAATTCCCATAACAATATCAATACCACCGCTAAAATCAGCATATAAATTGATAGAATAAAGTATCATAGCAAATAGGGCATATCCACCAACATATTCTGCTGGATTTCCAGAAATGGTACTAATTAAGATAGCTGTTCTACCTGCAATTACAAATTTTTTGATTAACCCTAGGCCAATTCTAAGAAGTCCATTTATAAAATTATCTAATGTAATCCTACGCTTAGCTAATAACTCATTTTTCATATCTTGGTAGCGACTGATTGGTCCTATAAATAAATGAGGAATATAGGTAATGTATAAAGCATATAAAAATAGATTCTTTTCAGGCTCATATTTTTGTTTGTACACATCTACTAAATAAGAAACCACTTGCAGAGTGTAGTAAGAAATTCCAAGGGGAACTAAAATAGAAAAATTCGTATAAGGAACAAATTTCATCAAAACTAAAATCGCTAAATTAGCGATTAAAGTAACGCCCAATACTAATTTTTTATGTTTTCCTTGCAAGAATTTGGCAGCAAAGAAAGAAGAGAAAATACTAAAGAAAATATAACATAAACTTTGCAAGCCAAAACTTGCATAAAGTACAATACTAACAATAAATAATATTACATTTAAAACCATGAGTTACTCCTATTCTGCTTTTGGGAAAGAGGAAGACCATTTTCTACCACGCATTGCACTACTTGCTGCTTTTTCAGCATCAGTAGCAGGACCTGCAATATGATCAGTTGGTGTAGCATCATAATGTCTCCATTTTCCATTTTGATATACTAAATTCCAGTAGTGGCTTTTATCTGTTACATAAATTAATTTATTGGTAATTCCTTGTTTATCTAAAGCCTTTTTTACAATCATAGCATGAACATAGCAATTACCTGTATAGTTGGTTAGACCATACCAGATTGGGTCATCGCCACCCCAACTACTGTTATAATCAATTCTTTTTCTTACTTCTGCAACAATTCCACTGACGCTTTTACCAGCTAGATAATTATTATAGAATTGATTAAATTTATTATTGGTATCTTGTTGATTATGCTGCACGGTGACTTTTCTGCTTCTTGTTGTGGTATTTCCTTTTTTATCTTTTGCTGTATATTTGGCATAATAGGTACCAGCCACATTTAATTTTACTTTACTAGTATCTACCGTGAAACTAACGCTTCCATCTTTAGCATCTACTGCTCTTACACCACTTTTAAAATTAACAGATCCATTTCTTTTTACACTAATGTTATAAAGTCCAGAGAAAACAGGACCCTCTGTATCTTCTTTAATGGTAAGAGTTGCTTTGTCTTCTGTTTTATTACCATATTTGTCTACTGCTTCAATCACAATTTCTTGCTTTCCAATTTTAGAATAGTCGATTTCTGTTTTTAAAGTAGTAGTAACTTCTCCAGAAGCGTCTGTGGCTTTTTCAATAAAAGCAGATTTACCACTTACTTTTTCATCATCATAAATGGTAACATTTTTTAATTTTAGGGTAGGGGCTTTGGTGTCTTGAATGGTGATTTTAATGGTTTCTTGACTACCGTCTAAATCAGAAATAAGTTCATAATCTCCCACTTGGGATTTATTAATTTTGTCAATATCAGATTGCTTGATAGTATCTGCATCTTCTTCAATATTTAATAAAACATCTTTCTTTTCTAACTTTTCACCTAGTTCTAAAGTATATTCTTTTACTACTCTTGAAATATTTAACTCGCAAACTTGGCTAGTAACATTGTTAGAGGCATCTTTTACTTCTACTGTAATTAGATAAGTTCCAATTCCTGTGATTTCAGGTGAGTCTATGATATTAGTAGCCATTTCGGATAAGTCAGCTTTACTTTTGATAAAATCATCTGCATTTAATTCATAAT
>CALYAE010000094.1 GCA_944393435.1 uncultured Clostridia bacterium | reverse complement strand
AAAACAAACCTTAGAAAAAACACCACCAGAACTTGCTTCTGACATTATGGAAAAAGGAATTGTACTAGCAGGTGGAGGAGCCCTAATTCAAAACTTAGATAAACTTTTAGCAGAAAAAACACAAATGCCAGTTTATATTGCAGAAAATCCATTAGAGAGTGTTGCAAGAGGAGCGGAAAAAACACTAGAAGACTTAGAAAAACTAAGAACGGTTTTAATCAATTCTAGAAGACGTAGATAAAAAGGAGTCGTGATGCATGTATAAAAATAAGAAAACAGGAATCATTGGAATCATCATAACCATTGTGATCTTAATCTTAGTGGTTATTTTGTCAAACACAGATATTCAAAAAATTTCTTATTTAGAAAATATTGCAAACAGTATTGTGATGCCAATTCAAAATGCTCTTACTTACCTGAAAAATAAAATCGAGGGTAATGAAAGTTTTTTTACCAATATAGATGAACTAAAAGCAGAAAATGAAACATTAAAAGCAAAAAACAGTGAATTAGAACAAGCATTAAGAGAATTTGAAATTTTAAAGTCAGAAAATGAAACTTTAAAAGAATATGTAAATTTGAAAGATAAATATCCTGAATTTGAAACCATTCCAGCCTATATTATTCATCGTGATATTAGTAATTATTCTAAAACAGTTGTCATTAATGTAGGAGAAGGTGATGGAATTAAGCCTAATATGACTGTTATTGCAGATAAAGGGTTAGTAGGTTATGTACTAGCAGTCACAGAAAATACTGCTAAAGTACAAACTATTATTGATCCTGCGACCTCTGTTAGCAGTATTATTAGTACTTCAAGAGATGCTATTTTAGTAAATGGAACATTAGAAGAAAACAATACTTTAAAAGCAAGTTATATTGATGCAGATGTTACCATTTTAGAAAACGATAATATAGAAACCTCAGGAATCGGCGGAATTTATCCAAAAGGAATTCATATCGGCACCATTAAACAAATTGTAAACACAAAAAACAGAATAGACAGATATGCTTATGTAGAAACGGCGGTAGATTTTGAAAAACTAGAAACGGTATTAGTTATTACAAATCGCTAATTTTTGCTAAATAAGGGAAGGGAGAAAAAAGCCATGAAAAAGTTTTTAACCATCATAGGAATTATTGTAACTTTTTTTGTTTTTTACTTCTTACAAGCCAACTTTTTTACATGGTTTAATATAGCAGGAATTATGCCAAATTTATTTATCATCCTGACCTTATTTATTGGGTTATTTATCGGAAAAAAATTAGGATTTGTATTAGGTCTTATTTTTGGAATTTATTTAGATTTTTTAGTAGCAAAATCTGTTGGATTTTCAGGGGTTATGTTAGCACTTGTTGGACTTGCAGCAGAATACTTAGATAAAAATTTTTCAAAAGACAGTCGTATTACCATCATTTTAATTGTAATGGGAAGCACTATTTTTTACGAAATAGGAATGTATATATTTCAAATTCTTAAATGGGGAATTGCCATAGAAATCTTACCATTTTTAAGGATTTTAGCGATAGAAGCCTTTTTCCAAATTATTTTAGTCATTATCCTATATCCGATGATTCAAAAAGTAGGTGGAATTGTAGAAGAAGCCTTTAAAAATAAAGTAGTATCCACAAGATATTTTTAGGAGGGAAAGTTGGAAGAAAATAGAAAAGAAAAGTTAAGGTATAATATCATATCTGTGATAACCTATATTATAGGAGTAATTTTACTCATCCAGCTTTTTAACCTGCAAATTGTGCATGGAGGAGAGTATAGAGAAACTTCAAACACTAGGCTTTCTAGAGAATCTACTTTAAAAGCAGCAAGAGGCGATGTTACAGATAGTATGGGAAATAAATTAGTCACAACAAGAAGCGGTTACAGTTTAGAACTTTATAAAACTAAAATTGATAATCAGACACTAAACACAATGATTTTAAATTTGATAGAATTATTAGAAGAAAATGAGGATGAATATATTGATAATTTACCACTAACAGTAAATCCTTATGCTTTTACAATGAAAGAAGAAGAAAACCAAAAAAACTGGAAAATTCAAAATGAAATTGACGAAAATGCAGATGCAGAACAAGCCTTTCTTGCATTAAAAGAAAAATATGAAATTCAAGAAGAGGATGCTGAAAAGGCAAGAAAAATCATGGTAGTACGCTATGAAATTACCAATAACGGCTTTAGCAATATAAGGCCAATTACTGTTGCAAAAGATATTAGCCTTTTAAGTACCAATCAAATTAAAGAACAAAGCAATTCTTTTCCAGGTACCGCAGTAGTGATAGAGCCAGTTGTAACTTATCCTTATGGAAGTTTAGCATCTCATATATTAGGTTATGTAGGAGCTATTTCGGCTGAAGAATATGAGCAGAAAAAAGATACTTATAGTATGAATGATATGATTGGAAGAGAAGGAATCCAATATACTTTAGAAGAATATTTAAAAGGACAAGATGGTATTAGGCAAATTGAAATGTCAGTAGATGGAAGCATTACGGGAGAATATGTTGTAGAAGAAGCAGTTGCAGGAAATAATGTAACACTAACCATTGATGCAAACTTGCAAAAAGCAACAGAAGAAGCATTAGAAAAAAATATTCAAAAAATTGTCAATGGTGATTACGGAGAAAAGCATAATGCTAATGCAGGAGCGGCTATTGTCATGAATGTGAAAACAGGAGAGATATTAGCTTTAGCTAGTTACCCAGACTATGAGCCAGAACTTTTTATCCAGGGGATTACGCAAAAAAAACTAGAAGAATATGAAGAAGGAAAGAATCTATATAATAGAGCGATTTCAGGAGTTTATGCACCAGGTTCAACCTTTAAAATGGTAGTTGCAGCAGCAGCTCTAGAAACTAAAACAGTAAGTAGCACCACCAGAATTAATGACACAGGAGTCTACCCTAGAGGTTATCATCCAGCTTGTTGGTATTATACACAATATCATTATGGGCATGGATATTTAAATTTGGTACAAGCTATTCAAAAATCATGTAACTACTATTTCTATGAATTAGGATACCGTATGGGAATTGACCCTGTAATCGAGTATGCAAAAAATTTGGTTTAGGTAGTAAAACTGGAATCGAACTATCAGGAGAAACAAAAGGAGTTGTAGAACTAAAAGAATATTGTAAGGAAACAACTGGTGTAGAATGGCAATTTGGAGATACCTTATCAGCAGTGATAGGACAAAGCTATAATAGCTATACCCCTATTCAAATGGCAAGATATATTAGTATGCTTGCTAACGGAGGAAAACAAGTAGATGTTACTTTAATCAAATCTATTACAGATGCAAATGGAAACCAAATTTCAAAACAAGAAATTGAGCAAAAAGTAAATGAAAAATTAGGAATAGATAGTAGTACTAAACTAGAAGATTTAAACTTAAGTCAAGATACCATTGACACCATTTTAAAAGGAATGAAAGGTGTTACTAGTGAATATGGAGGAACAGCTTACTACATTTTCTCAGATTTAGGAATGGATATAGGAGGAAAAACAGGTTCTGCAGAAACCGGGCAGGCAAATAGAGTAGATGGTTGGTTTACAGGATTTGCACCTTATGATGACCCAGAAATTGCAGTAGTCGTATTAATTGAAAATGCAGGATCAGGCGGTAATAGTGCACCTGTTGCAAAAGATATTATAAAGGCTTATTTTGGAACTAACACAAAAGAAGTAACAGAAGATGTAACTGCAATTCCAAGTACAGAAAGTGCAAGATAATAAAAAAATAAATTAAAAGAAAAGAGGAACATGAAAATGAAACAAAAAGAAAACGAAAACGAAACATTAGGGCTACACGGAATTAAGAAAACTTTCAGTAAAGATATTGCAATTTCACAAACCAAATTCCACAGAGGTTCTCTTCGTTCAGGACAAAAAATTGAATTTGAAGGAAGTTTAGTAATTTTAGGAGATGTCAATGCTGGAGCAGAAGTATTTGCAGGAGAAAATATTGTAGTACTTGGCATCTTAAGAGGAATGGCACATGCAGGAGCAAAAGGCAATAAAGAGGCTATTATTGCAGCAGCCTCTATTGAATCTGTACAAATTCGTATTGCAGATAGGATCAAAGAAATTGAAAAAGAAGAATTAACGCAAGAAATTAAAACCTGTGCTTTTATCAATGATGAAGGAGAAATTGTGATTAGCTAAGCAGTAATAAAATCAGAGCAATAAACAAATATTGATCTTTTACACCCTCTTGATATAAGAAGAAGATTAAGCAAATAAGTAAGATATCATCATAATGAAGTTCTAAACCAAAAATTTCAAACAAAACCTTATCTTCATCATCTTCTTCTTTCCTTCTTTTTTCTTCTTGGATAATTTTATCCTCTTTTTTAGGTTCTCTAATAGAAGGTGGAAAAGGCTTTACATTTTGCATTCTACGAGTAGCATAATAAGATGAAGATGGTACATAAGACATATATTTTCTAGGGCGAGGAAAACTAAAAAAAGGATAGCTATACATCATTTTTCTTCTCACCACCTAAAGGATTCATCATTTCAAATACTTTTCCCATACGAAATAATTGAATATATTGGTCCACTTTTTCTTTTCTACTAGACTTTAAATAAGGCTTTAGCGACCTTAGTAAATTTGCCCTTGGATCATTTTGTTCTTTATTCATACTATCAATGATAGACTTCATTTTTAGCATCATGCCAATATCAATATTAGGCATTTCTCCTTGATTTGTAGATGTACTTTCTTGCCCTTCGTTACTAGAATTTTGAGAGGCAGAAGACATATCATTAGACTGCTTAGTAGAGGAACCAAACTGATTTATCATTTTTTTGATATCATCTGGTATTTGATTATTTTTTATCATATCATTCACTTTTTGAAAAATCTCTGACATATCTTCACTCATAATTCCACTCTCCGTAAAATTTTATTGATTTGGCATATTTTCCTTAAGAGCCTTCATAATTTTATCTTTCTCTTCTGAACTTAGCATTTGTCCCATTCTAGATAATCCTTGTTCTAATTGTTTTTTATCCATTTTAGATAGCATTGACATTAGTGCTGCCATATCCATATTATTTGGCATATTCATTTTAATCACCTCAATATTTTACTATTTCTATTCCTATATATATTCAAACTCTTAAAAAAATGTTACAAAATATTTTACTTTTTTTTTATAAACCTTAAAAAAATTAACCCTTGTAATACAGTAATAAAATTGTAATCAAAACTTAATATTTTCTTTCTAAATATAATTTCCGTAAGTAAATTTCCATTTTTCGACAAAATTGGTAGATGAAAACCATTGAAAAATGGACAAAAAGTGCTAAAATGGGAGCTATAAAATACTATATATATATAAGAAAAAAACTATCAAAATCTAAAGGAAACGAAATTTACATAATCACTTTGAAAAAATCAAAGAAAAATCTGTAAAACCATTGAAAAATGGCTTAAAATGTCGTATAATATTAGTTGATAGTTCAAATTTTGGGAGGTTACCATGAAACTAAAACAAAAAATCGTAGCAATGTTATTAACTGTAATACTAATGAGCACCAATTTTGTAGCATTAGGAACACAAGTAATAGCAGCAAGTTTAGAACAGCAAGATAGCAAAACAAACCATGCAAATGTAGAATTTAATAGTTATTTTGCAGGAGAAGTACATAGTAAGACTTTTCGTTTGCAAGAAGAGGCTAAATTGTATCTTAGCTTAAAAGTAAGTAACATAGGCTATTTGAAAAATGCAGTAGTTCGTATCACAGAAGCTAATTATCAAATTGACCATGGTAACTTACAAGAAAATGAAAAGATACAAAGTGCTAGCCAAGATGAAATTAAATTAGAGCAAATAAACAGTGGAGAAGAAGTACTATTAGAACTTCCAATCTCTATTCTAGCTCAAGAACAAGTAGTAAGTGGATACTTAGATAAAACTTCGCAAGTTACACTTACTGGTATTTATGTAGATGAAAATGGAAAAGAAAGAAATATTGAAAAAACCATTCAAAACCAACTTACTTGGGAAGCAAATCCTGAATTAGAGTTAAAAGGGGAAGTAAGTAAATACATCCCATATCAGCAAGCAGAAGAATATGGGGTATTGGTACAAACAAAACTTTCTAGCAATCTAAAAGATGGAGTTGTTCCAATTAGTAAAACACAGCTAAGTATGCAAGTTCCAGAAATAGAAGGAAGCAAGCCACAAAGAGTAATTGTGCTTGCAAACCAAACCACAGCAACTAATCAAGATGAAAACGGAAATCATTTTACCAATCAAAACTATAATTACAACCAAGAAACAGGAAATTTAACAATAGAGGTAGAAAACCAAGCAGATGAAAATAGCAAAATTGCTTGGAACCAAAAAGGACAAGATGAATACTTAGTAAACTTCGTATATATAGGAAAAGACCTTTATGATAAAGTGGTAGCAGAAGGTTTTACAAGTAAGATGGAAGTAGAAGGAATTATCACAGTTGCAAATGTAGAGACGCAAACAGTTCAAAACAAAATAACAGTAGAATATAACCAAAAAGAAACAATGGGATTATTAACAGATGTAGAATTAGTAGCAGATAAGCAATTAAGCAAAGGATATCTTTATGCTAATACTATTGCAGAAGCAAAAAAACAAGAAACACCTTATACAGTAGAATACAAAATTCAAGTAAATGATGTTACTTTACTTGAAAACTTAACAGTACAAACAGTAGGAGAAAAATATAGTAATAGTGAGGAAGAAGAAGTAGCAATTGGAAAAGGAAGCTATATTCAAAACCTTACAGTAGACAAAGAAAGTTTTGAAAAAGTACTAGGTGCGCAAGGTGTAATGGAAGTAACAACAGTAGAGGGAACTACTTTAGCAGTACTTGCGCCACAAGAAAATGAAACTAACACGCAAGAACAAACAGATAGCTTAAAACAAACAGAAAATGTAAGTTTGGATGAACAAGAAAACTATGTAATTGATTTAGTACAATTGAAAATAAATGAAGTGATGATCAAAACAAGTAAGCCAGTTGCAGAAGGAAATTTATTCATCACTGCTAATAAAGCACTTACCACAGAGCAAAATTATACAAAAACGCAATTAAAAGACTTTTCTAAAATAGTATTAGGAGTTATTAATCCAAACAACGAAGAAAAGGTACAATATAATAATACGATTCAATTAGTAGACACACAAAGTAAAGCACAAGTAAGTATCGACAATGCAAATCTATCAACAGTAGTAGAAAATAAAGATGTAGAAATAAGAGCAGTATTAGATACTTCTAGTTTATACAATGCACTTTATCAAAATCCAGTGCTAAAAATAAAATTACCATCTTCCATTGAAAAAATAGATATCAAAAACTATAACATGTTAATGGAAAATGGCTTAGAAATAAAAGAAATCAAGCAAACTAAAGAAGATGATTGTATTGTAATAACCATTACTTTAGAAGGAACACAAACTCAATATACATTGGAAGCAGAGTATCAAGGAACCATTATTATTTTAAAAGCAGATATTACAGTAGATACCTTAACACCAAGTAGTGTAAGTCAAATTGAAATGACTTATACCAATGAATCAGAATTTTCTTCTAATAAAGAAGGAAAAGCACAAACACAAATAAAATTTGTGGCTCCAACAGGAGTAGTTGCAGTACAAGGAATTGAAAATTATGCAGATGGAAAGCCAGCTATTTTAAGTATGGCAGATGAAGAAATTGTAGCAGACTTATCTATTTATGCAAAAGAAAGAGCTGTCATTATTTCAGGAAAAATTATTAATAACTATCCAAATGAAATTAGTGATATTGGAATTTTAGGAAGAATTCCTAAAAATGGAAATCAAAGTTTTAGTGATGATTATGAGATTGAATCTAACTTTGATACTACTTTAACAAAAGGGATTGCTTTAAGTGGAATAGATAGTAAAAACTATACGGTATATTATTCTAATAAAGTAGATGCAACTAAGGATTTAGATAATCCAGAAAATGGATGGACGAAAAATCCTACTGCACAAGCGAAATCTTACTATATTGTACTAAATAATTACACGATGAAAGCAGGAGAGGTAATTGACTTTGCTTATGAAGTAGAAATACCAGCAAACTTAACAAGAAATAAACAAACTTATAGCTTCTACCAAGTATCTTACCAAAATGATTCTTCTATTGGAACCTTATCAGAAACAGAGTATTCACCAGTAATTGCGATGTCAACAGGAGAAGGACCAGTACTAGAAGCAAGTGTAAGTTCACCAGTAACAACAGCAAAGGATGGACAAATTTTAAGATTTACAGTAACTGTAAAAAACACAGGCACCACAGATGCAAAAAATGTGCAAATCCATATTACAGCGCCAGAAGATACCGTACATACAGAAATAGTATCAGGAGAAAATCACTATACCGATAGTGAAAATACAGAAAAAATTATTACTATTGAAAATCTTAAAGCAGGAGAAACTGCTACTAGAGATTATGAATTAAGGACACGTGGAGCTTATGGAAGACAAGTGAATAGTTTTGTAACGGTAACAGCAGAAGAATTAGAAACTCCAATTACTTCTAATACATGTACCGTTAGTGTATCGGAAGGAAAGATAGAAGTAATTAATACTTTTAGTGTAGCAGAAAGTTACGTTCTAAATCAGGGCTCAAAATTTTATTATCAAATTAGTTTAAGAAATATAGCAGAGCAAGATTTACAAAATGTAACAGCAGATGTGCGTATTCCAGAAGGTATTAAAATAACAGATGTATATTATTCAGATGATGTTATTTTCAGAGAAAAAAATCGTCAAAACATAACAATAGATGGACAAGACATTAAAGTAAATGTAGGAGAGCTAGAAAGTTTAGTGGCTTATGCAGGTTCTACTGAAAATCCAGATGAGCCAACATTGGTAGATTTAAGGACAACAGCTTATATTCGTATTGAACTAGAAGTAGATACCTTCCAAGGAAAACATACTGCTATTGTAACAGCAACAGCAGATGGAGTAGAAGAACATACATCTAATTATAGAACCTTTACAGTAGCATCTCCAAAATTAACAATTGTACAACAAGAATTACAAAATCGTTATATTAAAGAAAATACAGAATATACCTATCATTTTACTATTAAAAATGTAGGCGATATTTATGCAAAAAACAATAAATTTACAATGCAACTACCAGAAGGACTTTCCTTTGTAAATGCAAAGTATCAATATAATGATACAGACTATGAATTAAAAGTAGCAAATAATGGTAGATTTTCAATTACAGTACTGAACTTAGCACCAGAAGAAGAATTAGACATAGCAGTAACAGTAAAAGCAGATTGGTTACCAGATAAAAATGATAAAACCGTTGTTACCTCAGCAACTTTAGAGGCGGAAGGATTTAATCAAATAACTTCTAATCAAGTAACAGCCATCATCGAATATGATCCATCTGCACAAAGACCAACAGATCCAAGTAATCCAAGCGATCCTGACAATCCAAATATTCCAATTACAAATCGTTATAAAATTACAGGAACTGCATGGTTAGATGCTAACCAAAATGGTGCAAGGGAAGAAACAGAACAAGTATTATCTGGAATTACAACGATTTTAATTCAAAAGTCTAATAACCAAATTGTTCAAGATCCAGATAGCGGCGAAAATAAAGTGGTAACTACAAATAGCAATGGACAATATGAATTTAACAATTTACCAGTAGGAGACTACCTAGTAATTTTTGCTTATGATGCATCACGTTACAGTATTACACAGTATAGACAAGAAGGAGTATCTACTAACTTTAATTCAGATGCTATTAATATTACTATTACCTTAGATGGTGAAAAGACAGTAGCAGGAATTACAGATGTACTTTCTATCACCAATGAAAATATCAGAGATATTGATATTGGTTTATATGCAGCAGAAAAATTTGATTTACGACTAGATAAATATATTAGCAAAATAACCCTAACAACACCTACGATTGGCACAAGTGTAAGAGAACTAGAAAGAGAAGATTTTAGCAAAGTAGAAGTACTTGCTAATAACCTAGGAAGAAGCAGTATGATTATTGAATATAAAATAGTAGTTACAAATGAAGGGGCTGTTCCAGGATATGCTAAGAAAATTGTAGATTATTTACCAGAAGAGGTAGGATTTAATACAGAATTAAATCAAGATTGGTATTTATCAGATAATCAAAATGTATATAATACAAGTTTAGCAAATACCGTGATTCAGCCAGGGGAATCAAAAGAACTTACCTTAATCCTTACCAAACAAATTACAGAAAGTAGCTTAGGAACTTTCAATAATCAAGCAGAAATTTATGAAAGCTATAATGAACAAGGATTAGAAGATATTGACTCAACACCAGGAAATAAAGTAGGAGAAGAAGATGACTTATCACAAGCAAACATCATGATTTCCATTGTAACAGGTAAAATTGTTCTATATACTACTTTAATTGCATCAGTTTTATTCCTACTAGTACTTGGAATTATTTTAATTAAGAAAAAAGTTTTAACCGTAAAAAGAAAGGAGAAATAAAGATGGATAGTAAAAAGAAAAATATATATCGTAGTATTTTCATAATCATCTGCATTTTAGCATCTGTTATCATACTACCTAATTTTATCATCTCCTTAATTGGTGAAGTAACAGGAATTTCATTAGAAAAACTAGAAGTAGAAGAAAAGCAAACGGTAGAAGCAATTATGGCTTATGATATTGCTAAAAATAATATAGATGGAACTTTTGAAGCCAAATTCTTTAATGAAAGAAATTTAGCAGTTCAACCAGGAAGAGAACTATACTGTATCAAATATGGTATGAATTTTAGTATTCCTGGATATAACTATTATACAGTGGATGAAGCAAGAAAAAAATTCGAAGGTGGTAAACAAGGTGGATATGAAAGTTGTGGTTGTGGACCTACTCCAGAAAGAGGAAGAAGAACTTATCCAATTTTAGAGTGCGTAGGAAATCATAATGATATGGCAGATCCTTATGGAGGAACTTATTATCCAGAAGTAGCCTATATTTTAACTTATGCACCTACTGGAGAATGGAGTAATCAAAAACAAGAAGCATTATGGGAAACAGATTATAGTGATAGTTTTTATGATTATAATGGCATTGAAAAAGAACAAAAAGATCCTGCACCAACTTCTATTGCTCTTTACCAAGAATCTATGCTTTATAGAAATTTTCATAGTAGAATGACAGAAGCAGCAGAAGCAGTTGGACAAACAGACCCAGATACAACAATGAACCCACAAGATTACACAGATTATGATAATGTTAATGTTTCTGTGGATACGATTGATGAAGAACTCATTATTGGGCCATTATCTATTGATTATATTAATGGAGAATATGAAGGAATTACCTTTGGAGGAATCTCTGATATTTATGCAATTGGCTATGATGAAGATGGAGAAATCGTAAATGCAAAGATTCCGCTTACAGAATATATTTACGAAGGAACTACTTATGAATTTGATTTCTTTACTCCAACACAAGAAAATAGTGCATTAGTAGATTATACCTCTCAAGTTTATCCAAAGGGCATTACAGCAGGAGAAGACTATTTTTACGTTAAAGTTCCAAATCCAAATGAAGTGGAAAAACTCTCAGATTCAGAAGAAAATGAGGAATTACAAGATTTAGAAACTTCAGATGAAGAAATTAGCTATGTAAAAATCCATATTGATTTTCAATGGATGGCAGCAGAAGCACAAGTTTGTAGAATGGTTGGATATCACTATGAAGTAGCATATCACCATCAACATTCTAACCATGTTCATGGACCACCAATTAGAAATTGCCACAATTGTAGAACAAAATCTTATTTACAAGTTGTTGAAAACCAAGACCATATTAACGTATTAAATTCTAGTAGAACCCTTTACCAAACTTCTCTAGAATTAGGACAAGATGACGGAATTGGATTTGACATCACTATGGATTTAGGTGGTTATGTATGGGAAGACGAATTTGGTAATAAAGAAAGCAGCGTAGATGGACAATTCCACCTAACAGATAATACAGATCAATTTATGGATAGAGCTCTACCAAATATCAAAGTTACCCTATATACTTATGATGATGCGGGAAGAGAAGTAGTAGCAAACCTATTATCAAATGAAAATGCAGCAGGAATTACACAAGAAGAGTTGATGCATAGAGTAAACCCAACTTACACGGATGAAAACGGCAATTACTTCTTTAGAGGATTAGATCCATTTAAGAAATATATTGTGAAATTTGAATATAACGGACAAGAATATTTGCCAACAGAATACTTAAATACAGAAGATAGACAATATACTTCTGTAAGCCAAATGGTAGCAGATGGTAAGTACAACACAGAAGATTGGGAAGTAACATCCAAAGGAACAGAAAGACCTAGCCAAAGAGACAGCTATGATGAGAACTTTGAAGAAATTTCATCCTATCCAGCAAACTACCCAATTAGAACCACTGAAATTCGTAACTATGTAGGAACAAGCTATTTAACTCAAATTGGTAGCAAGTGGTATAATGCAGCATTTACAAAACTTGAGTTAATGGGTTATACCTTAGACGAAAATGGACGTTATGAGCAAACACAAACTCAATTAATTGATGGATATCTATATGATGAAGACGGAAATCAAACAGAAGAATATGTAGAAGGAATGATTACAGCAAATATTAAAAACTTCATTTTAGCAAATAGAAGATATCCAACAGAAACAGAGTTAGTAAGAAACATTTATAGAACCATTGTAAATCATGAAGCAACTAAGTCATCACAACAAGAAGTATGGAGAAAATTACAATTTATTGAAGATATTCAAATAGAAGCCTACACAGGTTCTCCACTTGCATCTGGAAGAATAGATACTTACCCTGTTTATGATCGATTTGTGATTAATGAAAATAAAGATAGTAATGGAAGTGTTATTTACCCAGATAAAACACTTGTATTTGAAGGAGAAACATTCCCACCTATCTATGAAGGACAATTCTATGTAAACCTAGGTTTATGGCAAAGACAACGTGCGAATATGTCTTTAAGAAAAGACGTAGTATATGCAGCAACTAGAATTAATGGAAAAACGGAAGTATACAAATATAATAAACGTCCATCAGAAGAAAGCGATGATGAAGAAGATCAAAAATATTGGGATATTCATATCAGAATGAGAGATTATCAAAACTACTATGGAACAGGCTACAACAGAGAGCTATACTTAGCAGATCATGTTTATAGTGGAGAAGCGACTAACGGAGGAAGCGACTTAGAGCTATATGTAACCTATAAAATCACAATTAGAAATGCATCAGAACAAGTTTTAAATGAAATTACTGAAGTGGTAGACTATTATGATGAAGATTATACTTATCAAGAAGATCTATCTTGGGTAATGTATAAAGATGAAAATACAGTTGCAAATAATAATCAAATTGCATTAAGAGAAACAGACTATTATGATATGATTCATAACTTAGAATTAAATGAAATTCCTTATGCAAGAGATATTGATAGTCAAGAGAATAGAAGTATTTATGGTACAAATACTCATTCAGATATTCAAACATCAGGAAAGTATCAAACTGTATATGTAAGAGGCTTGCAAGGTAAAAAGCTAGATGTTGGTGAACAAGCCTATATCTACTTAACCTTTAGAGTAAACGAAGATCGAGATGGTCATGTTATTTTAGATGACCAGAATTCACCAAAAATGAACTATGCAGAAATTAATGGTTATAGAACTTATTATCATTTTGATGGTACAAACTTACCAAATAATATAACCAAAAGAGAAAATGATGCAGCAGGCTTGTTAGATATGAACTCAAATCCAGGTAACTTAGTAAATAGTGATTTACAAGGAAATCGATATGAGAAAAACTTTGAAGACGATACAGACCGTGCAAAGAGCATTAGAGTATTGGTAGATGAAGATGCAATAAGAGGAATTAATGGTATTGTATGGGAAGATGAAAGAACTGCTACCGTAGGAGATGCAAGGATTGGTGATGGTATTAGACAAGATGGTGAAATTAAAATTAGTGGTGTAACAGTAGACTTAGTAGAAAAATTACCAGGTGGAGAAGAATATGTATGGGCAACTATGAATACAGGTACATCTGAATTATGGATTAATACCGCTAATGGTGAGAAGAGAACTACGGGAAATGAAGAAACTGGAAGATATTCTTTCACAGGCTTTATCCCAGGAAATTATATTATAAGGTTTACTTATGGTAATAATGAACAAACCATTCAAACAGTGGCAAATGGTGGACAAAATGCAGTATCCTATAATGGACAAGACTTCAAAACAACTGTATATCAACAAGAAGTAGGAGGAGATGGAATCTCTGACTACACAGAGGAATATTATAAGATCCCAGATGCAGATAGGATGAGTGTCAATGAAAAAACTAATTTATCAGATGCAAAAGATTTAAGTGCTAGAAGAGAGCAAGTAAATCAATATAGTAGCTCAAATGTTAATAATCATAAAGCAGAAGTATTAGCTTCTCCATACCAAACACCTGATAACCAAGACTTTATAGAAGAATTAAGACAAAATACTTATATGGTAGCAGAAACAGGAATCATTGTAGCAGAAGGAGAATATAACAGAGTAAATACAGATGGTTATAACACGAATAGTAATGGCAACACCTTATATCTATATGATAATGATTATAACGGAAATTATACTTTAAATAATGTAGATATGGGACTTACAGAAAGACCAAAAGCACAGCTTACTTTAGATAAACAAATAACTAACATCAAAGTTACCTTAGCAAATGGAAACATTCTATTTGATGCAAATGAAACCGCAGACAACCTAATTTGGCTAAAAATGACACCATATAATCTATCAGAACATATAGAAGATGGTAAATATGAAGAATATTATGCAAGAAGCAAATCTGATACTAACTATCACCGTTATTCTTACCGCTCACAAGTAGATGACCTAGTAGAAGCACGTTATAATGGTGGACATAATGGAATCATTCAAGCAACAATGGATGAAGAAATCATGCATGGTGCAACCATTCAAATTAGTTATTTACTAACAGTAACCAATGCAGGAGAAACAGACTATACAGGTGAAGAGTTCTACTATAAAGCAAGAGGAGCAAGTGAGGAGACAAAAGTAACTACTAAGGCAGATATTGTATTAGACTATGTAGCAAATAATTTGCAATATAGAGAAGTAGACAATACAGATTGGACCCCAGTTGTAGGAACCGATTTAACGAGTGCGGCTAATGTAAATGACAGACTTGTAAATAGTAGCTTAGCTGAAGAATTAGGACAGTTTAATACGATTTTACAAACAGAAGCATTAAACACCGCATTAAAACCAGGAGAACAAACAACAAAAGCACTTATCTTAACACAAACTATTACTCCTGAAAATACAAGAGATGATATGACCTATGATAATATTGCAGAAATCGTACAAACCTCTAATACAGTAGGAAGAAGAATGGCATACTCTATTGTGGGTAACCAAGACCCTACGACAAGCCCAGCAGAAGTAGATAGTGGAAAAGCAGAACAAGTAGTAATCTTACCACCATTTGGTAGAACCTATTTATACATAGGAATTACACTTGGAGTAATTGCACTACTTACAGTAGGTATTATTCTAATCAAGAAAAAGGTATTGGGGAAATAGTCTAAAAAGATAAAATTAAAAAAGAATTCTTATAAAGACAAAAATGTCTTATAAGAATTCTTCTTTTTTTAGAACATCAATATAAAGAAAATCTTTAAAAATATTGTAATTTGCCCCAATATACGATAAAATAGAAAGGGAAAAAAGAAAGAAAAGAAAAAAAGAACACAAAAGATGGCAGAAAAAGAAGAAAACTTTTTTAATTGAAAGACCAAAAATGACAAAAAATTTAAATAGCTTGTACTACAATAGGAGTAAATTAAAAAAGTAGGGGTGGTCAAAAGTGTTTCAAAATATACAAAAAGATGATTTACAAGGAATAGATAAAGAAGAGTTAAATAAGTTAAAAAGGCCTGTTAAAGAAATTGTAAAAGGCTTATTTAGCTTATCCAATATCTTATTATATATCATTTCATTTATGATATCTATGGTAGGTTTTAGTAGTCAGAACTTTATATTAAGTATCAGTCCATTTGGTATTAGCTTTTTAGCTGCAATGCTGTCAAACCGTATGCCAATAGGAATCGTCTATCTATGTACTTTAGTAGGAACATGGATTGGTTTTGGAACCAATAATTTACTCATCTATTTTCTAACAACTTTATTATTTTTTGTTTTGGTACTTATGAAAAGACCAAAAGAGCAAGAAGAAGTAAATGAAAAGAAAAAGGTAGGAATTCATTTAGCATTAGCAGTATTTATCGTTCAATTTATACCAATGTTTTTTAGACAATTCTATGTATATGATTTATTAACCAGTATTATGCTTTCTATTTCTAGTTATTTATTTTACAAAATATTTAGTAATTCTATTTTGATGATACAAGAATTTGGAAAGAAAAAAGCATTTTCCATTGAAGAAGTAATGGGAACTAGTTTGCTAATTGCAATTAGTTTATGTGCATTAGGTGACCTTAGCATTTTTGGATATAGCTTACGTAATATTTTAAGCATCTTATTAGTACTCATCTTAGGATGGAAAAATGGCATGTTAGTAGGTGCAACAGGGGGAATAACCATTGGTATCGTACTTGGCATCATTGGAAGTAGTGAGCCTGTAATGGTAGCATCTTATGCAATTTCAGGTTTAGTTGCAGGGCTATTTTATCGTCTTGGTAGATTAGGCGTTATTGCAGGCTTTATTTTAGGTAATATTGTGCTAACCTATATTGCTAATGGAAATACGGCTTCTATTATTTATATACAAGAAATTTTAATCGCATCTCTTGGCTTACTTGCTGTACCAAAAAGATTTCAGATTCCTATTGAAGATTTGTATGGAAAACAAAAACTTCTTCCAGAAACAGGTACTAGAAGTCTTACTCAAAATGAAGATACCATTTTTCAATTAAATAGTATGTCAGAAACGATTTATGATTTAGCTAAAAGTTATGGAGAAGCAGCAAGTACCATTTTAGAAAAAGAAGATGTAAAAAAACAAGAACTTTCTAATCAGCAGGTTTTTAAAGAGGAATTAGAAGTAAACTTAACTTCCTTAGAAAATAATTTACTATATGACGATATTGCAGAAAATAGAGATGGAATCATAGATGCAATTTTTCAGCATTTATGTAAAAGCGAAATCATTACGGAAAAAGAACTTGTAGACATTTTTGAAAAAAAGAATCATTATATTGTAGGATTTCGAGAAAAAAATGAGCAAGTACAAGAAGATGTTTCTAAAATGATAAAAGCCATCAATTCTTCTTATCGAATCAGCAAAATGAACTTTATTTGGAAGAAAAAAATGGAAGAAAACAAGAAAAATGTATCTTCCCAATTAGAAGGCGTTTCAGAAGCAATTTCTCAGATGGTAGAAAAATTAAAAGAAGAAAATAAAGACCCATTTGCAAACCAAAAACAAGAAATTTTAGCTTTACTAGAACAAAAAAATATCCATATAGATCAAATCAAGATTAAACAAAATGAAAATTCAGGTAGATACTTTGTAGAGGTTTATACTGGACTTTGTGAAGACATAGAAGGAAAAAAATGTGATATTAAAAAAATTGCAAGGATTTTAGAAAAGGTATTACAAGATAAATTTAGCATTCAGGGACAGGAATGCGGCTTAAGAGAAGAAAAATCAGGTTGTAAATTTACCTATTATTCAGAAGATAAATATAAATTGCAAATAGGAGTAGCAACTAGCACTAAAGCAGGGTCACCGGTTTCAGGAGATAGCCATGTAGAAGCAAAATTAGAAGATGGAAAATATTTGCTAGCTATCAGTGATGGAATGGGCTCAGGACCAGAAGCAATGAAAAGTAGTAAAATTGCTATTAAGATGTTAGAAAGATTATTAAAAGCAGGATTTGAAAAAGAAACTTCCTTAAAGCTCATTAATTCTACTCTAATTGCTAATACTAAAGAAGATATGTATGCTACCTTAGACATGCAAATTTTAGACCTATATGCGGGAAATATGGAATTTATAAAAAATGGTGCATGCCCAACTTTTATTAAGAGAAAAAAAGAAGTGCAATTACTAAAATCTTTAACACTTCCAACCGGTATTATGGAACAAAATGATTTAGTAGTTTATGACTATGATTTAGAAGATGGGGATATTATTGTAATGTGTAGTGATGGCATTATTGATGCAAACACAGAATATATCAATAAAGAATTATGGGTGAAATACTTATTAGAAGACTTGCAAACAGAAGATGCAAAACAAATTGCAAGCATGATTTTAAATGAAGCAATTGATCATGAATATGGAATGCAAAAAGATGATATGACAATTATTGTAGCAAAGGTAAGTAAAAAGGAAGTAAAAAAATTATAAAAAATAAACACGGAATCACCTTAATTGCGTTAGTAGTGACCCTAGTGGTGTTATTAATTTTAGCAGCCATTTCCATTAATTTTTTATTAGGAGATAATGGAATTTTTAAGACTGCAAAAGAAGCAGAAGAAAAAACAAAGATAGCACAAATACAAGAAGCACTAGAACTTTCAAAACTATCAGTGTATCTAAAAAATCAGGGAGAATTTAATTTAGAAGACTATCTAGACCAAATTGTACAAGATGGAATTGCAAGTGAAGAGGATATTGTAAAAAATGATGATGGAAGTTATGAAATAACAACAGATGATGGATATATCTTTGAAATTAAGCCAATCCCAGATAGTAAAAACCCAACAGACGTAGAAATAGGCTATGTAGGAACAGAAGATGGACCAAGAATCAGAAATATCAAAGTAACTAATAGAACAACCAATAGTATCAGTGTAGAAGTAGAAACGGTAAACGCAGAAGATGCAACCTACAAATACGAATATCGAAAAGAAGGAGAAGACGATAATAGCTGGAAGCTAGCAGAAGAAAGTAAAAACAATACTTGCAATATTACAGGGCTAGCTGGCAATCAAATCTATGATATTAGAGTAACAGTTACAACAAAAGAAGGAAGCACAAGTAAAACAACCAGTGATAGAACAGGAGAGTTAGAAGTAGGAACCATAGAATTTGATGCATACCAATGGCAAGGAGATGGAACTGCAAGCATTGTCATCAGAAACAATAGTCTTGATACAAGTTACCACTTAGAATATAGAATAGGTGTAGAAGGACAGTGGACAGAAATCACAAGTGGAGAAGAAATTATAGGTTTAACACACGGACAAACCGTATATGGAAGATTGTATGATGGAATAAATGAAGCAAGCCCAGCAAGTGTAGAGATAAAAGATGAAAGAAATCCAGATGCACCAAGCATCACACCATCAGGAACAAGCGGAAATAATAGTTATTATAAATCCGATGTAACAGTAAGTATAACAGCAGGAAGTGATAATGAAAGCGGTGCAGATAAAATAAGATATAGTGTAAGTGGAGCACAAACAATAGCAGAAACGACCACAGCATCAGGAACAACAAGTGCAAGTATTACAATTAGTACCAATGGAACAAGTACAGTAACAGCTTATACAATAGATAAAGCAGGAAATGTATCAGCAGCAAAAACACAGGTAGTAAATAAAGACAGAACAGCGCCAAGTACAGCAAGTATAACAGTAACCAGTTATGATGAAGATAGTATTACAGTAAAAGCAAGTGGTGCAGACGCTACATCAGGAGTATATAGTTATGCATTCCAAAGAAGCACAACAAGTAGTACCTCAGGATTTACGACAGTAGCAACGAAAAACAGTACAGCGAGCAGTTATAACTATACTTATACAGGATTAGCAGATGGAACGACCTATTATTTAAGAGTAATTGTAACAGATAGAGCAGGAAATGAAAAAATAGGAACAGCGGTAACACAAGCAACCAAAAGTTATCCAACAGCAGAAAGTACCTTAAAAGAAGGGGATTATGTATATTACTATGATAAAAACAATACAAGAAGAACGTGTGTAGTATTATATGATGCAAGTTCAGGATATGGAGTGCAGATTATCACAATGGAGACAGTGGAAAAAGTAGAACTAGGAAATGGAAGGGGAAATTCAACTAGTACAACAGATTTTAATACAGCCATGAATAATTATAACAATGCGATTAGTAGATTAAATACAAGAGCAGAAGCATATAGGAATACGACATACTCAAGTAGTGCAAGAAGTGTAGGAAGTGTGCCAAATAATAAGAATGCCCAGAGTGGATATTTTACAAGTAGTTATAGTTATATGGAAGATTACAATGGAAAATTAAGAGATGAAGATGATAATTACTTAACAGATTATAATCAGATGGAAGATTTAGGGATAGAGGCTATAAATGAGTATTACTGGCTCGCCTCTCGCTATGTTGGCTCTCACTCTACTTACAGCCAATTCTACGTGCGCCTCGTGAATGACCAGCGGCAACATCCTCTACCTCAACGAAGACAGCTTGTGCTACGTCACTAGAGTTGGCGGCTTTGGCAGTGTGAACTCCAACAGCAATAGCCACGGTTTACGCCCTATTTTCACTCTGAACTCTGGAATCAAGGTAACAGGCGGAACAGGAGAGGAAGGAGATCCATACACCTTAGGCACATAGTAAAATATCAAAATTTTTCCCATATTCCTTGTCATTACACACAAAAATATGATATAGTATAGCTATTAAATAAGGCTATACTATATTTTTATAAAATAAAATACATAGTAAAGCATTGGAGGGAAACAATATGGCAAGTAAAGGTCGAAGATATGAAGGGGGAGCACCAAAGCTAAATATCAAAAAAGTAGTAGCTGTCATCATTGCTATTGCTGTTATCATTATGGTAGTGGTAGGAATCAGCAAACTAGCAAAAGGTGCAGGAAAAACGCAAGAAAAAACAGTAGCAAATGCCTACTTTACAGTATACACAAATGGAAAATGGGGAGTGATTAACTCTAAGGGAGAAATTGTAATTGAGCCAGAATATGAGGAAACCATCATTATCCCAGATTCTACCAAAGAGGTATTCTTATGCACTTATGATGTAAACTATCAAAATAATACCTTCAAAACAAAAGTAATTAATGCAAAAGGGGAAGAAGTAATTACTGGTTATGATACAGTACAAGCCTTAGAAAATTATGATGCAAGTAATAATTTATGGTATGAAAATGATGTGTTATTAGTTTCCAAAGATGGAAAATTTGGATTAGTAGACTTTAAAGGAAAAGAGCTTTTACCATGTGAATATGAGGAAATTGAAACACTAAAAGGGGTAGAAAATACTATTTTAACAAAAAAAGATGCAAAATATGGCTTAGTAGATAATATTGGTTCTATAATTGCACAAAATGAGTATAAAGCAATCAAACCAATTTCAGATAGAAAAGAAGATGGTTATATTGTTACAGATACTAAAAATAATGTTGGGGTTGTAAGTTATGATAAAACAGTTGCAATAGAGCCAAAATATGAAGATATCAAAACCATTTATGGAGATGGAAAATATGTAGTAAAAGAAGATGGAAAATGGCAAATTGTAGATAAAGAGGGTAATGCATATTTAAAAGGCAAATTTGATGAAGTAATTTCCATCAATGGAGAAAATGTCATTATAGAAAAAGATAATCAATATGGTGTTATGAATTTAAAAGGTGAAACAAAAATCGCACTAAAATACCAAGATATGAGTTATCTATTTGACGAAAATTACATCTTTCAAGAAGATAACCAATATGGTGTTATGAATTTATCAGGAGAAGTACTCCTAAAACCAAGTTATGAGAGCTTGATTTATAGGCAAGAAGCAGGATTTTTAGAAGGAACCAAAGAAAAGCAAACAAATACAGATTTTATAGGAAATGATTTTTCCGTAAAATTATCTGGCATTTTATCAGAACTAAACACAGAAAATGGCTACATGAAAATTAGAGTAGATGGAGAATACAAATATTATAATTTCAAATTTGAAGAAAAAACAAACACAGAATTACTAACAGCCAATACCCTATTTTTAGATAAAAAAAATGGAAAATATGGCTATGTAAACAAAGAAGGAATTGTAGTAGTAGATTACATTTATGATGATGCCACAGAACAAAATGAATTTGGTTATAGTAGTATTAAACAAAATGGATTATGGGGCTGTATTGATTCTACGGGTCAAGTAGTAATTGCTCCAGCTTATGAGTTGGAAAACAATTTAGTAATAGAATTTATTCATAAATGGCATAGAGGAGAAGATTTAAACTTGAACTACTATACAGATGAGTAAAAAAGGAGTTTAGAAGAAATGGAACTAAAGACAAAATACCAATATACTTATTTTATTTACCCCTATATTATAGAACAAAAGCAATATAAGGATTATCTTTATGGTTTATTAAAGAACAAAAAATGCAATCTGAAATTATTTGATCGCAAAAAAGATGTGGAAATGGAATCCTACTTTTTGCCAGAAATTAAAGATAAACTATTTTGGTCTTTGGATCTAAATAAGGAAGCTATCAAAAACTATGAGAAAATGGATCTAAAAATGAAAGCCACTGTTTTAGCCAAAAAGAAAGCAGCATTTTTTGAATATCAATTAGAAGAAGATATACCAGGCAAAATAGGGGAAAAAAATGGCATCTTTTTTGATATGGAAAAGGTCGAAATTGTTTGTTTCCATACAGGGATTTGCTTCTTACTCATAAAAACAGTATTAGATAGTGGTAGTAGCTTTTCTGATGTATTAAATTTTAACTACAAATTTAAAGATATTCAGTCTAAAGCCCTACCATCTAAAACACAAGAAGCGATTAAAATTCAAACCAAAAAATTTAACAATATGGAAAATTTTTTAGATTTTTTGCAGGAACTTGCAGGCCCTAATATTTTAGCAAGTAAAATGAATATGGATACAGAAAAACTAATTGCTTACAGTTATACCTGTTTAGATCAAAATAGTTGGAATGAACATACAGATATCCTTTTACTAGAAAAAGAATTTGAAAAATATAGAACTTTAAAACCAGCTAGCGAGCAAATGAATGATCAATTAGATGATAAGCAATCCGTTTTAAAAGAAAAATATAGTTATTATGGTTTTTCGCCTAATAGCACAGTTCTTCTTACTTCTGAAAGTAATATTGAAAATTATACAAAACTTTTATTTGAATTTGAACATCAGGGCTTATATCACTTTTTATATCATCTACACCAAAAAATCTACTTGAAAAAATTAAATTATGAATTTCAGAAATCTCAAAAATTTGATAAAGTTAAAGAAGAGTTTTTAGATTTTGTAAAAAAAGACTGGATTTATGAAGTTACCAATGATACAAAAGGAGAAATGCTAGACCGATATTATAAAAAAGAGCAAAATTTAGAAGAGGCTTTCCTAAAACTAAAAAGTGAGTATGATTTATTATATAAAGAATATGAAATTTCTAAAAATAATAAACACAATAATTGGCTAATCATGATTATTAGCATTATGGTTATTGTCAATTTAATCAATTTATGGATTATTTTCGGCACAAAATAATGATACTATTGTACTATGAAAAAAGGAAGTAAAAATGATGCAAATACAAACAGGGATTGATATCATAGAAGTATCTAGAATTCAAGAAGCAATTGAAAGACAAGGAAAAAACTTTTTGAAAAATGTATATACGGAAAATGAGATTGCTTATTGTGAATCTCACAATCAAATGAAGTATCAACATTATGCAGCAAGATTTGCCGCAAAAGAAGCAATTTTTAAAGCGCTTTCTGATAAAATCAAGCAAGAAGAAGATGACATTTTAACGAAAATCGAAGTTGAAAATTTAGAAACAGGAAAGCCAATTGTTCATATAGAAAAGCTAAAAATACCAAATATCATCTCTATGGATTTAAGCATTTCTCATTTAAAAGAAATTGCAGTAGCATCTTTTGTAGTATTATTTTCTTGAAATAACCAATTGGTTATAAAACAAATGTGAGAGGAAAAGCTAAAATGGAATTTTTTGATTCACATGCGCATTATAATGATGAAAAATTTGATGCAGATAGACAAGAAATATTGAAGCAAATTTATAATAGCCATGTAAAAAAAGTAATTTGTGCAGGTTATAGCGTAGAATCTTCCAAAAAAGCAGTACAAATTGCAAAAACAGAGGATTTTGTTTATGCCATTGTAGGAATTTCACCAAATGATATACCACAATGTCATCATGCAAAAGAAGAAAAGCAGGAAAGTAGAATTTTTGAAAATCAACTACAAGAACAATTACGACAAATAGAAACTTTAGCCAAACAAGAAAAAGTAGTAGCAATTGGGGAGATAGGGTTAGACTATTATTGGAACAAAGAAAATAAAGAAAACCAAAAAATAACGTTTCAAAAACAAATCAAACTAGCAAATAAGTTAGGCTTACCAATTGTCATCCATACAAGAGAAGCTATCTATGACACTTTGGAAATTTTAAAAGGGGAAGAAAAGCCAGTAAAAAAACGGAATTTTCCACTGTTGTCCACTAAACTTAGACTTAATAAAAGAAGGGCTAAAATTAGGGTTTTATATCTCTTTTGCTGGACCAATTACTTTTAAAAACGCCAAAAATGCACAGGAAGCAATTATGACCGTTCCTTTAGATAGAATGCTAATTGAAACAGATAGTCCATATCTTGCTCCAGAGCCAAAACGTGGAACAAGGAATGATTCGAGAAACTTAGAATATATAGCACAGAAAATTGCAGAAGTAAAGCAGATTACCATAGAAGAAGTAGCAAAAGCTACTTTAGAAAATGCAAAGCGTATTCTACAAATTTTGTAGATACACTTTGCATTTTTAAAAGAATGTTACTAATTTTATTTTAAATTTCTTAAAGCTGCAATTCTATCTTCTGTGGCAGGGTGGGTAGACCAAATGCTAGTTGCACTTTTCTTATTACCTCGTCCTTTTTTAAAGGGATTCATAAAATACATATGTGCAGTAGAATTGTTAGCCGTTTTTAACTGATTTGGGTCACTATCTATTTTCTCTAATGCGGAAATTAATCCATCAGGATTTCTTGTAAACTCAACAGCAGTACTGTCTGCCAAATATTCTCTTTTTCTAGAAATGGCAAGTTTCATAAGTTGCCCAAAAATAGGAGCCAAGATAACAGCAATTAATCCTGTTAGCATAAAAATTATATTCCCTCTGCTATCACGATCATCGTCTTTAAAACTTCCCCAAAAAAACATTCGAGAAACAAAATCAGAAAGCATTACGATGAATCCAACCATCACAGTTACAATGGCTGAAAGGCGGATATCATAGTTTTTAATATGGGCAAGCTCATGTGCTACAACACCTTCTAACTCATAATAATCTAATTTATCTAGCAAACCAGAAGTCACACAAATAACAGAATTTTCCGGATTTCTACCAGTTGCAAAAGCATTGGGCTGCGGGTCGTCAACTACGTATAATTTAGGTTTTGACTGCATGCCAGAAGAAACCATTAAACCATCTAAAATATTGACAAGTTGCTGATTTTCTTCATGAGTAGCAGGGCGAGCCTTATTTAAGGATAAAATAATTTTGTCACTATAATAATAAGAACTCCAAGCTGATAAAATAGATACTATAAGTGCAATGACAATGGAAAACGCACCCAAATCAAAAGCCATACAAATATAATAAATAATAAGAGTAATAACCAAAATAAAAATTGCAATGATAAGTCCAGTTTTTATTTTATTTTTTCGAATATCCTCGTACATAAGTGTCCTCCATATTGAAAAAAGAATATGCCTTTGCTCTTAAGAATTTTCTTCCTCTAACACAAAAGCATATCTATTTGTTATTTATCAAAACTAACTTTTACATTTTTTCTTGCTTCATCATTTTCAGCTTCGAATAAAGTTTCAGCAGTAAAATGGAACATAGAAGCAATAAAGTTAGATGGGAACAATTCTAATTTGGTATTATATCTTGTAACACTGTCATTATAGAATTGTCTAGAATAAGAAATTTTATTTTCTGTATTTCTTAGTTCTTCTTGCAATTCAGAGAAGTTTTGATTAGCCTTTAGGTCTGGATAATTCTCAGATACAGCCATAATTGTTTTTAAAGCGCTTGATAATTGGTTATCAAGTTCTGCTTTTTGGCTTACTGTCTCAGCCTTTGCCCAAGAAGAACGAAGTTCGGTTACTTTTGCTAAAGTATCTTGTTCATGTGTCATATAGCCTTTTACAGTTTCCACTAAGTTTGGAATTAAATCAAATCTTCTTTGTAATTGTACATCAATCTGGCTCCAAGCATTTTTTACACGTTGTCTTAAGGTAACTAAGCTATTGTAAATACCAATAATAGCAAGAATTAGTACAACAACTACTGCCAATAAAATCCACATCCACATAAAAAATTTCACTCCTTTTTTATTATTTTAATCAATCATAACATATTTATGCATAGAATACAATGAGAAATGAAAGTTTTCACCATAAATTTACATAGAAGTATTAAAAAAAATTTAAAATTTGTTCTAAAATGGTACAAGCCTGCATATAATATAGTAAATAGAAGAATTACAAAAAAGTGTCAAAAAGCCTATTTTTCTAGAAGCAAGTGATAGCAAGACTTAAAGAGAGTAAGGTGCATAAGAAGCAAAATTTGACAATATTTTTCATAAATGGTATAATATAGATGTTGCTTTTTAAAGGAGGGAACAAATTAAATATGAAAAATGATGATAAAGCATCGATATCGCTGAAAAAGATTTTATGTATTAGCATTCTATTTATCCTTATCATGACAGTTGCAGTAGCAGCTGGAAATGTACAATTAAGAAATGTAAAAATCAGCCTAGCTAGCGGATATGAAATGAATGTATTAACAAGCAAAAAAAACGTAGCAGAGATACTTGATGAAAATCATATTATATTATTAGAAGATGAAAAGGTAACACCAAGTCTACAATCTGAAATATCTGATAATAACACTATTAAAATTACAAAGAAAACAGATGTAGAAATTGAAGTGCCAGAAGTAGCCGAAACATCTACTACTATTACAGCAGAAGAAATCTTAGAAAGCTATGATACAATTGTTGAAAAAATCATAGTAGAAAAAGTAAAAATACCTTATGAAACCATTACGAAAAATGTAGCAAAAGGTTCAGGCAAAAAACAAGATAGCATTGTACAATATGGTGTTGATGGTTTAAAAGAAGTTACTTATAAAGTAAAATATCAAAACGAAAAAGAAATTGAGAAAAAAGAAATCTCATCAAAAATTATTCGTGAGCCAGTAGACAAAATTGTTGAAATTAGAACACAGCAACAAATTACATCAAGAGGTGGCACAAAAGTTAGATATGCTGGAAAATGGAGTTATACAGCAGCAGAACTTGACCTTTTATGTGCAATTACAGCCCAAGAATGTGGTTCAAGCTATAATGGTGCCCTAGCAGTTATCACAACTGCATGTAACAGAGCAGAAAGTAGCAAATGGAGATATAACGGAACAGACCCACTTAGCCAATATAAAGCAAAAAATCAATTCTGTTATACAATTGATAATCACTGGAAAAAAAGATTAAATGGAAATTATCCATCTTATGTAAAACAAGCTGTTATTGATGCATTAAATGGTAAAAGAAATCACAATTATTTATCATTTAGAGCAGCAGGTTATGCAAATGGTGTTAATATTGGTGGTAACGTATATTTTAATGCTATGTAACCAATGGGGACGTTCTTTTTGGTAAAAAATTTACCATTAGGGACGTTCCTTTTTGGCAAAAAATTCACCAGTAGGGACACTCTTTCCAGGAACATTTCTTGAAAATTGTACCATTTTGTGTTATGATTTAGTCTAGAAAATAATAAAGATAGAAGGAAGAAAGTAATGAAATTAATATCATGGAATGTAAACGGCTTAAGGGCAGCAGCAAACAAAGGATTCACGGATTTTTTCAAGAAAGAGGATGCTGATATTTTTTGTATTCAAGAAACAAAAATGCAGGAAGACCAAATTGATTTAACTCTTCATGCAATTTTTCAAGGATATCATGCTTATTGGAATAGTGCTATGAAAAAAGGATATTCTGGAACAGCAGTATTTACTAAAAAAGAACCACTTAAAGTGACTTATGGACTAGGAATACAAGAACATGACCAAGAAGGAAGAGTGATTACATTAGAATTTGAAGACTTCTATTTAGTGAATTGTTATACACCAAATTCAAAAAGGGAATTAGAACGTTTGAATTATCGAACTATTTGGGAAGATGAAATGCGAAATTATTTAAAAAAATTAGATAAGATAAAGCCAGTTATCTATTGTGGCGATTTAAATGTAGCCCATAATGAAATTGATTTAAAAAATCCAAAAACCAATCATCATAGTGCAGGATTTACAGATGAAGAAAGAGGAAAGATGACAGAACTATTAAATGCAGGTTTTACAGATAGTTTTCGTTATTTATATCCTGAAAAAGAAGATAGCTATACTTGGTGGTCTTATATGTTTCATGCAAGAGAAAAAAATGTAGGTTGGAGAATTGATTATTTTATTGTATCAAAGTCCATTGAAAAGAAAATAAAAGAAAGCAGAATTTATGCTGATGTTATGGGAAGTGATCACTGCCCAATAGGATTAGAAATTTAGCCAATAGGGACGTTCCTTTTTGGTAAATTTTTTACCAAAAAGGAACGTCCCTATTGAAAAATGCGAAAGGAATCAATATGAACGATAGTAAAAAAAGTTTAAAAAAATGGTTTTACTACTTCTTGCTAGGAGTGGCAATTATTATTGTTTATAAACTATTAGATAATTTTAGCCAAATTACAAATTGGCTTAGCGGATTATTTGATATTTTAATGCCGTTTATTATTGGGCTATTAATTGCTTATTTATTCTATATTCCTTGCAGAGCAGTAGAAAAAACTTATCAAAAAATTAAAAAACCAAAATGGATTCACAAAAGGAAAAGAGTATTATCTGTTATTACAGTGTATATCATTGCAATTTTAATTGTAATTCTAGCTCTTAACTTCGTTATTCCAAGTATTAGTAGAAGTATTATGGATCTTGTGAATAACTTTGGAACTTATTATAACAACACAATGGATGCAATCAAGCAGCTTCCTGAAGATTCTTTTTGGAAGAATGAAATGATTCTAAATTTAGTACAAAATATCAACCAAATAGATTTAAAACAATTCTTTAATCTAGAAACATTAGCACAATATGCAAAAGGTGCAATCAATGTTGTAAATAGTATTTTTGATATTTTTGTAGCATTAATTGTTTCGGTTTATTTATTAATAGAAAGAAAAAGAATTTTAAACTTCTTAAAGAGAGTGACGAGTGCTTTTACAGACAAAGAAACTTATGAAATTGTAGGAAAATATTTTAATAAATCCAACGAAGTATTTTTCAAATTTATTGCAGGTCAGGTACTTGATGCAATTGTAGTAGGAATTTTAACCTCTATTGCGATGTCATTACTTGGTGTAAAATATGCTGTATTATTAGGATTTATGATAGGACTCTTTAATTTAATCCCTTATTTTGGAGCTATTATTGCAGTAGTAATTGCTATTATCATTACTCTATTTACAGGTGGATTTGGTCAGGCACTTCTAATGGCAATTGTGGTGATTATTCTTCAACAAATTGATGCTAATATCATTAATCCAAAAATTATTGGAAATTCCTTATCGATTAGTCCATTACTTGTTATCTTTGCAGTAACGATTGGTGGAGCCTATTTTGGAGTGCTTGGTATGTTTTTAGCAGTACCAATATTCACAGTAATTAAACTACTAATTGAAGAATATGTGGACTATCAAAATAATAAAAAAGAAATTCAAATAAAGTAAACAAAAAAGGTAGGAAGGTATAAAAAAAGAACTTCCTACTTTTTTAAAATAAGAAATATCATAAATAACCAGGCAGCATTTAATAAAAACTTAATAATTTCTAGCCTTTTTTCTTAAGAAATTTATGCTATACTAATCTTACTTGCTAAGATTTATGATATAATCTAGGAAAAAACAAGGAGAGACAAAAAATGTATAATATTTTAGTAGTAGATGATGATAAAGAAATTGTAAATGCTATTGAAATTTATTTAAGTAAAGAAGGATATCATATTCTAAAGGCCTATAATGGAATGGAGGCTTTAAAAATTGTAAAGGAAAATGAGGATATCCACTTAATTATTTTAGATATCATGATGCCAAAACTAGATGGCATTAGTACTGCTAATTTAATTCGTAAAGATAAAAAAGTCCCTATTATTATGCTTTCAGCCAAATCGGAGGATTATGATAAAATTGCAGGATTAAACAATGGAGCAGATGATTATGTCACCAAACCATTTAACCCATTAGAGTTAATTGCAAGGGTAAACTCACAAATTCGTAGATATACTTCTCTTGGTTCTATTGCAGATAAAGTAAAAGAGGGAGACAATATCTATCGATCAGGAGAATTAATTATTAATGATGATACCAAACAAGTAGAAGTAGAGGGGAAAGAAGTAAAACTTACTCCAACAGAATATAACATTTTAAAATTTCTAACTAAAAATAAAGGAATTGTGTATTCTATTGAACAAATTTATGAAAGTGTTTGGGAAGAAGAATGTTACGGAGCAGAAAATATTATTGCTGTTCATATCAGACATATTAGAGAAAAAATTGAAATTAATCCAAAAGAACCAAAATATTTAAAAGTAATTTGGGGAATCGGCTACAAAATTGAAAAATTAGATTAAGTTTAAAAATACAAAAAAGGCACAAAAGAAAGTAGAAGAAAAAATGAAAAAGAAGGAGAGAAAAAAATATGAAATTATGCATAGCAAGAATTGCTAAAAATATCGCTTATTTTTTAGTGCCCATATTCTTAGTGCTACTCATTACATCAATTGCAGGTCTTATCATTATGGATGCCAACATTGGAATTAAAAATACCAGTAGTTATTATGAAACCACTTTGTTTTCCGATCAATATTTTTCAGACATCTATCAAAACTATTATGTGGTTCAACCAAGTTATCTAGATATGGATAACACACAAGTAGATTATGAATCTTATTCTAACTATGGTGGTGGTATTCAAGAAGAAACTGAAGTAGCAGGAAAAAATGGTTTTATTTACTATTCTGTATATCAAAGCTCCAATTTTCGCTATCTAGTAATTGATAAAGAATCAGCCGTTGCCAAAACAAATTTAGATCATACCATGAGAACTGACAGCGTAGAAGAAATTGTGCAAGTTTTGCAAGAAAACGATATTTATTGGAATTATGTTGGAGGAGAAGTACAGACCAATATTCCAAATTTAAGTATGGAAAATATTCGTTATACACCTCGTTTTGAAAATATGATGGTAGATAGTGATCGTCTTGAAATTTACACTGTTTTACTAAATGATACACCATATCATGATGATTATGCGATGGCAAAAATGGGTTATGACTTTTCTATGAAAGCAAACGATAGTGCACCTATTTTAATTCCAGTTTCTATTATTGCACTTATTGTTCTTACCCTTGTCATTATTCATGGAATTGGAAGAACTGCTAAACAAGAGGGCATTTATTTAAATTGGTTTGACAAATGGAAATTAGAGATTGTATTATGCATTGGTGGAATTATTTTCTTCATAGGAATCGCATGTTTAGTTGCAGTGAATTCTAATAGTAGGCCAGTTATTTTTTCAGGGGTAACGTTAGGTGCTAGTATTATATATCTAAGTATGATTTTGATGTTAGAAACTTTTGTAAAAAGAATTAAAACTCATACATTATGGAAATCTACTATTTTATATGCCATTGGTCATGAAATCAAATTACTATTTGAACATAGAAAAATCGCTACTAAATTAGTTTGGGGATATTGGGGATTTTGCTTACTAGGCTTTTTAGCTACCATGTTTATTATGCGTACTTATAACGGAGAAGCATTTTTTTGGTATTGTGTACTTGCTATGCTTGGAATAACCACTTTTCTATATTTATTTAAGAAAATAAGAGAATTTGATAAAATTCAAACCGCTATTAAAAGTATTTATGAGGGAAATACCGATATTCATTTGAATCCAAATGAAATGAAAGGAGTATTGAAAAATCTTGCTATTTATGTAGAAGATATTGCAGGAGGCTTATCTAATGCAGTAGAACAAAGTCTAAAAAGTGAAAGACTAAAAACAGAATTAATTACCAATGTATCTCATGACATTAAAACACCACTTACTTCTATTATCAACTATGTGGACTTACTAAAAAAAGAAAAAATGCCAAATGAAAAAGCAACAGAATATTTAATGATTTTAGAAAATAAATCGCAAAGACTAAAAAGGCTAACGGAAGATTTAGTTGAGGCCTCCAAAGCGTCTTCTGGAAACATTAAATTACAAATGGAAAAAATTAATGTAAATGAATTAATCAAACAAGTTTCAGGAGAATTTGAAGATAGATTTCATGAAAGAGGAATTGAAGAAATTATGACTTTGCCAGAAGAACCTATTTTTATTATGGCAGATGGAAGGTATTTGTATAGAGTACTTGAAAATATTTACTCTAATTGTGCAAAATATGCGATGGAAAATTCAAGAGTTTACTTAGATGTAGTAACAACTGCTAAGAGTGTTGTGATTCAAATGAAAAATACTTCACAAGAAAAATTAAACATTACAGCAGATGAATTGATGCAAAGGTTTGTAAGGGGAGAGGCATCTAGAAATACAGAAGGAAGCGGGCTTCGGACTTTCTATTGCTTCTAGTTTAACTACCCTTCAAAAAGGAAAATTCCATATTTACTTAGATGGGGATTTATTTAAAGTAACGATTGGATTTGAAAAGATTTAAAAATCTTTTTAGAAAAAGTAAAAGAATTTATTACAAAAGTTTTTGCAAATTTTATCCAAAAAACCATTGACAGGCCCTAAACAAAAATGCTATACTATAAAAGATATGATAAAAGAGAGATTTTGTATAAAATAACAAAATAAACATAAAAAGACACGTTGGTAAAAAATAAAAAATTACCAGCCGTCTTTTTATTGTCGTTTTTTCTTAGGTTATGTTAATTAAATAAGAAGAGGAATTGTTCTAAAATGATTTACGGAAATTTGGTTTTTAGGAGCAGGAAATACAAAATTTTGTAAACTCATTATAGAAACAAGAAGGACTTTTTATTTAAGCTCATATATTTTCATTTCTGCTTACTATTTTTTAGGGGTGATTTTTTTGGCAAAGTTAAAAGAAATCAAACACGAGAAATGCTCTCGTAAAACTTTTGCGAAAATCGGCGATTCAATCGAAATGCCAAACTTAATTCAAGTCCAGAAAGACTCTTATAATTGGTTTATCGAAGAAGGCTTAGGTGAAGTCTTAAGAGATGTATCTCCAATTATTGACTATTCTGGAAATCTAGTACTTGAATTTCTAGACTATTACATGGAGGACAAAACAAAATACACATTAGAAGAAGCTAAAGAACGTGACGCAACATATTCTAGCAGATTGCACGTTAAGGTAAGATTAATTAACCGTGAAACAGGTGAAATTAAAGAACAAGAAATTTACCTTGGTGATTTCCCACTTATGACAGATAGTGGAACTTTTGTAATCAATGGTGCAGAAAGAGTTGTAGTAAGTCAGTTAGTACGTTCACCAGGTTGCTATTATGCACAAGATTTTGATAGCAAAACAGGTAGAAGAATTTACACTTCCACTGTTATGCCTATTCGTGGTGCATGGATTGAATATGAAACAGACGGAAATGACGTTTTTTATGCCAGAGTAGATAGAACTAGAAAATTACCAGTTACCACTCTTTTAAGAGCAATTGGTATCACAACAGATGAACAAATTATCAGCCTTTTTGGAGAAGAAAGCAAAATCACAGCAACCCTTCAAAAAGACCCAATAAAAACCCAAGAAGAAGCATTAGTAGAAATTTATAAAAAATTAAGACCAGGAGAACTTCCAACCACTGACGCAGCAAGGAACTTATTCAATGGTTTATTTTTCGACTCTAGAAGATATGATTTGGCAAAAGTTGGTAGATTCAAATTTAACCAAAAATTAAGTTTAGCAAACAGAATTACAGGAAGAATTGCATATAATGACATCGTTGATCCAGAAACAGGAGAGTTATTAACTGAAAAAGATACTGCTATTTCAGAAGAAGCTGCTATTAACATTCAAAATAGCGGAATCAATATGGTAGATGTAAAAGTAGATGACAAGAAAGTTCGTGTAATTGGAAATGGAATGGTAAATATCCATAACGTTTTACCAAACATTGATTTAAAAGACTTACATATTAAAGAAATGGTAAATTATCTTGTTTTAAAATCTATCATTGATACAACAGAAGAAAAAGATTTACATGATGTGATTAAAGAAAGAATAGATGAATTAAATCCAAAACATATCACAAACGAAGATATTATTGCATCTATTAGCTATTTATTAAACTTAGAGCACGGCTTAGGAAATGTAGATGACATCGACCATCTAGGAAATAGACGTATTCGTTGTGTAGGAGAATTATTACAAAATCAATTTAGAATTGGTTTAACAAGACTAGAAAGAGTAGTTCGTGAAAGAATGACTATCCAAGATTTAGATGTCATTACTCCACAAACATTAATTAAT
>CALYAE010000093.1 GCA_944393435.1 uncultured Clostridia bacterium | reverse complement strand
CTTCACCTGTAATTCCTTTTGTAGATGATGCCATATCAAAGTATTTTCTAAATTGTTTCTCACTAACACCATAAAAGGCTTTTGTTTTTTGTTTTTCTCTTAACTGAGTACCATACTCAGAAAGTTTCTTTCTTTTTTGACCATTTTGTCCTGGCGCATAATTTCTTCTAGAAATACTGCATTTATCTGTGTAACATCTTGATCCTTTTAAGAACAATTTTTGTCCTTCTCTACGACAAATACGACATTGTTCGTCTTTATATCTTGCCATTTTCTTTTTTCACCTTTCTTTCCCTTTTTATACTCTTCTACGTTTTGGTGGTCTACAACCATTATGTGGGATTGGAGTAACATCTTTAATTGAACTAATCTCTAATCCCGCTGATTGAAGAGACCTAATTGCTGCTTCACGACCAGAACCTGGCCCTTTAACAAATACCTCTACTGTTTTTAAACCATGTTCCATTGCTACTTTAGCTGCAGTTTGTGCTGCTTCTCCAGCTGCAAATGGTGTGCTTTTTCTAGAACCTTTAAAACCAAGTTCTCCAGCACTTGCCCAAGAAAGTGTATTTCCTTGAACATCTGTAATTGTAACTATTGTATTATTAAAACTAGAATGAATGTGAGCCATTCCTTTTTCAATATTCTTTCTATCTCTTCTTCTAGTTACTGTTTTTTTCGTTACATTTTTTGTTGCCATCTTTAATTATTCCCTCCTTATTTAGGCTTTCTTGCTTTTGCTAACTAATTTTCTAGGACCTTTTCTTGTACGAGCATTCGTTTTTGTTCTTTGCCCTCTTACTGGAAGACCTCTTCTATGTCTCATACCTCTGTAACATCCAATTTCAGTTAGTCTTTTAATATTTAATGCAACTTCTCTACGTAAGTCACCTTCCACAGTATAACCTTCCATCGCATTTCTAATTGCTTGTACTTGGTCATCTGTTAAATCTTTTACTCTAATGTCTGGATTAACTCCTGCTTTTGCTAATATTTTTTGAGAACTAGTTAGTCCAATACCATAAATATAAGTCAAACCAACTTCTACTCTTTTTTCTCTAGGTAAATCAACTCCTGCTAAACGAGCCATTTTTCTTTGCACCTCCATAGTTTTTATTTTACTATTCTTGTTTTTTAATTTGGTATCTACTTTCTTATTGGTGAAATGCATTGGTTATTAAAAAACCAATCAATAATATTCATAGACATATATATAAACACAAATCCCAAAAATTTCAAAGGTTTTAATCCTTATGCAGCCGCAATTTCTAATAGACTTGTGTTATATGCTAATATTTTGATTATCCTTGTCTTTGTTTATGTTTTGGATTTTCACAAATAACTCTGATAACCCCTTTTCTCTTAATGACTTTACATTTTTCGCACATAGGCTTTACTGATGGTCTTACTTTCATTTCTTTCACCTCTTTAATTAGTACTATAATATATTTTGAAATTTATTTTGCTCTCCATGTGATACGACCTTTTGTCAAATCATAAGGAGATAATTCTACTTTTACTTTATCTCCTGGAAGAATTTTGATATAGTTCATTCTTAATTTTCCAGAAATATGAGCTAATATTTGATGTCCATTTTCTAATTCTACTTTAAAATTTGTATTTGGTAATGCTTCAACAACAGTACCTTCTACTTCAATAACATCCTCTTTTGACATAGTTTCCTCCTTAGGCACAATATCTTATATAGTATACCTTAATTTTGCAATAATGTCAATATCTCCGGCTCTTTTTCTGTAATTAAAATTGTATTTTCATAATGTGCAGATAAAGATCCGTCCTCTGTTACAATCGTCCATCCATCTTCTAATACACAGATTTTAGGTTTTCCTACCATCACCATTGGTTCTATTGCTAAAGTCATGCCAGGTTCTAACCTAATTCCTCTTCCTTTTTTTCCGTAGTTTGGGATTCCAGGATCTTCATGCATTTGCTCTCCTATTCCATGTCCTTGAAACTCCCTTACTACATTGTATCCATTTTTTTCTACAAATTCACCTATTGCACTTGAAATATCTCCGATACGATTTCCTTTTACAGCATATTGAATTCCCTCAAAAAATGCTTGTTTGGTTATATCTACTAATCTTTGCGCTTCCTTACTTGCTTTTCCTACAATAAAGGTTCTTGCAGCATCTGCATGAAATCCATTTTTATAAACAACTAGATCGATGCTCACCACATCTCCATCTTGAAGAATTACTCTGTCTGATGGAATTCCATGAATAACTTCATCATTAATTGAAACACATAAAGTAGCAGGAAAAGCTCCTACTCCTTTTTGTCCACTAGGATATCCTTTTTGTGCTGGAATTCCCCCATGCTCTCTAATGATTTTTTCTGCAAAATGGTCTAATTGCATTGTTGTGATTCCTGGTTTCATCATTTTTTCTAATTCTTGATATACGATTGCAACAATATGACTTGCTTGTCTCATTTTTTCAATTTCTTTTTGTGATTTGATTGTTACCAATTTTTTCTACTTCCTTTTTTTCATGATTTCTAAAATCTTTTCAACCACTTGCTCAGAAGCATTATCTGCTGTTGGATCTTCAGGTTCTATTTTAAATAACACTCCTTTTTCCTGATAATAGTCAATTAAATCTTTTGCATTTTTTCTATATACTTCTAAACGACTTTTGATGGTCTGCTCATTGTCATCTGTTCTAATAACTAAAGCACTTCCGCAAATATCACAAATTCCTTCCACTTTTGGTGGTCTGAATTTTGTATTATAAATTGCTCCACATTCTTTATTAGAACAAGTAGCTCTATTTAAAATTCTATCTATAATAACATCATCTGGTACAATTAGTTCAGGTACAACATTTACTTTTTTTCCTTGCTCCATTAATATTTCATCTAATGCCTTTGCTTGCTCTAATGTTCTTGGAAAACCATCTAAAATAACACCATTTTTACTATCTTCCCAAGATAGTCTATCTTTTACAATATCAATTGTCACTTCATCTGGAACAAGCTGTCCTTTTGAAATATAAGTATTTGCTAATTTTCCTAGTTTTGTATCTTTCTTTATTTGTTCACGGAACATATCCCCTGTTGAAATATGGGGTAAATTTGCTTCTTTTGCTAAAACTTTAGCGGTTGTTCCTTTACCGCTTCCTGGAGCTCCTAACATAATAATATACATTTTAGTTCTCCTTTCTATATAGCACATTTGGACGAACTAGTATTTTCACATACTGTCCGCCCGAACCCGCTTTTTTTCTTTTATTTTTAAAGAATTCTTTTATTCTAATCTAAGAATCCTTTGTAATGTCTCATAACAAGTAAAGACTCTAGTTGTTGTACCATTTCAAGCGCTACACCTACTACAATTAAGATGGAAGTTCCACCAAATGCTAAGTTCATATTTGGAATAAACCTTACAAGCATTGGTAAAATTGCAATTAAAGCTAAGAATAGTCCACCAAACCATAATAATTTTGACATAACAGATGATAAATATTGTGCAGTTGGCTTTCCTGCTCTAATTCCTGGTATAAATCCACCATTTTTCTTAATATTATTTGCCACTTCTGCTGGATTAAATGTTGCATAAGTATAAAAGAAAGTAAATCCTAAAATGAGCAATAAATATACAATTGCATTTGCTATGGTGTATCCTACTGGTACTGCTGAAGTTGAAGTTGCAATGGAAAAATTATAAATTACTGCCCAAAATCCAGTTTGAGTTGCAATATCTGGTATAAACATTTGAATGATCATAGCAGGAAATGTCATAAAAGAAGAGGCAAAGATAATAGGCATAACTCCAGCCATTGCTAGCTTTAATGGAATATGCGTATTTTGTGCTCCCATTAATTTTCTTCCTACTACTTTTTTTGCATATTGTACAGGAATTCTTCTTTCTGCTTGTTGTACAAACACAACACCTGCAATTAATACAATAGCACCAATAATAATTCCTAAAGCTGTTAAAAATCCTGTTGTACTAAATGTTCCTGTGCCTAGAATTAAATTCCAAATCATAGTAACAGCACTTGGCAAACCTGAAATAATACCTACAAAGATAATCATAGAAATACCATTGCCGATTCCTTTATTCGTAATTTGCTCTCCAAGCCACATTAGAAGTGCGGTTCCTGTCATTAAAGAAAGTACTACTGTAAATCCAGTTAAGAAACCTTCTCCAATAAAGATTCCAGAAGAACGATAAGATAGGTATAGTCCAATACCTTCTACTAATGCAAGTACTACTGTTAATAGTTTTGTGTACTTGTTCATTTTATTTCTTCCTTCTTCTCCACCTTCCTTCATTAGTCTTTCTAAAGAAGGAATTACCATTCCTAATAATTGAATGACAATAGATGCTGTAATATAAGGTGTAATTGACATTGCAAAAATAGAAAATCTAGAGAAAGCTCCACCTGAGATTAAGTCAATTAAACCTGCCATTCCATTATTGCCACTAGCCATTGCTTCATCTAAGGCAACAGTATCTACTCCTGGAATGGTAATAAAACAACCAAATCTAAAAAGTACAATTAATAGTAAGGTATATAAAATTCTTTTTCTAACATCTGGTGTTTTAAATGCATTAATGATGGTTTTAAACAATTTAAATCACCTCAGCCTTTCCTCCTAAAGCTTCAATTTTTTCTTTTGCTGCTTTAGTAAATTTTACGGCTTTTACGCTAAGTTTTTTATCTAACTTACCGGTAGCAAGAATTACAATA
>CALYAE010000092.1 GCA_944393435.1 uncultured Clostridia bacterium | reverse complement strand
AGTTAAGAGAAAAACAAAAAACAAAAGCTTTTTATGGAGTAAGTGAAAAACAATTTAGAAAATATTTTGATATGGCATCTGCTACAAAAGGAATTACTGGTGAAGTATTACTTCAAATTCTAGAAAGAAGATTAGATAATGTTGTATACCGTTTAGGATATGCCTCTTCAAGAGCACAAGCAAGAATGCTTGTAACTCATGGAGCATTTGAAGTAAATGGACAAAAAGTAGATATTCCATCTTACTTAGTAAAAGCAGGAGATGTTGTTACAGTAAGAGAAATTAGAAAAGACAATGGTGTCATCAAATTAAATGTTGAAGAAAATGCAGCAAGACCAGTACCAGAGTGGCTAGAAAAAGATGTGAAAAACTTAAATGGAAAAATCGTAAGATTACCAGTAAGAGCAGACGTTGATATTCCAGTGGAAGAACATTTAATAGTAGAGCTTTACTCTAAATAATCACTAAAAGTTAGAACAAAAAAAAATAAAAATATAGAAAATAGAGGAAAAAGTTTGTAAGAAAAAACGAACCTCTAAACTCTAACTGATAAAATTTAGGAGGGAAAAAATGATAGAATTCGAAAAGCCAGATATTAAATGCTTAGAGATGGACAATGAAAAACATTATGCAAAATTTGTATGTGAACCATTGGAAAGGGGATATGGAGTAACCATAGGAAATTCCCTAAGAAGAATCTTATTATCTTCACTTCCAGGAAGTGCCATTACGAGTGTAAAAATAGACGGAGTATTACACGAATTTTCTACAATTCCAAATGTAGTAGAAGATGTTCCAGAAATCATTATCAACTTAAAAAGTGTTAGCTTAAGACAAGACCAAAATGAAGAAAAAATCTTAAGAGTTGACTTTAAAGGACCAGGAGAATTAAAAGCAGGAGATATTGTGACAGATGGAACAGTTGAAATTCTAAATCCAGATCTACATATTGCACAAGTAGCAGAGGGTGGACATTTAGTAATGGAATTAACTGTGAATAAAGGAAGAGGATACAATAGTGCTGAAAAAAATAAAAGACCAGACCAAGCATTAGGAGTACTTCCAATTGATTCTATTTATACACCTGTAAAAAAAGTAAATTACTCAGTAGAAAATACTAGAGTTGGTCAGATGGTAGATTATGATAAATTAACGATTGAAGTTTGGACTAATGGTGGATTAACACCAGATGAAGCTCTTAGTCTAGCTGCAAAAGTTATGACAGGCCATTTAGAGTTATTTATTGACCTATCAGAAACGACAAAAAATACACAAGTCATGATAGAAAAAGAAGATTCTAAAAAGGAAAAAGTTCTTGAAATGTCAATTGAAGACTTAGAATTATCAGTAAGATCATTTAATTGCTTAAAAAGAGCTTCTATATCTACCGTAGAAGATTTAGTAAATAAAACAGAATCAGATATGATGAAGGTAAGAAATCTCGGCAAAAAATCTTTAGATGAAGTAACAAACAAATTACATTCATTAGGATTAGATTTTGCAAAAGAAGAAGAATAAAAATCAATAGATAAATAATAACAAGAAGGGATAAAGAAAAAAAGAAATGTCCCGAAACAAAAATAAGGAGGGAAAAGGCAGTGGCAAGAAACAGAAAACTAGGTAGACCAACTGATATTAGATTAGCAATGCTTAAAACTCTAACAACTGATTTGATTTTACATGAAAAAATTGAAACAACGGAAAGCAGAGCAAAAGAAGTAAAAGCAATTGCTGATAGTTTAATTTCATTAGCAGTAAAAGAAAAAGATAACTTTACTATGGAAGATGTAAAAGTTTCTAAAGCAAAACTAGATGCTAAAGGAAATAAAGTTACTGAACTTGTAAAAAGTAAAAATGGTAAAGAATATCTAAAAGTAGTAAAAGAAGAAACTACTGAAAAAAGACAAAAAGATATGCCATCTAGATTAAATGCTAGAAGAAAAATGATGAAGATGGTTAATAAAGTAAAAGATAGCAAAGGAAATAATATTGATTTAACTGCAAAACTATTTAATGAAATCGCTCCAAAATACGAGGGAAGAGTAGGAGGATACACAAGTATTCTTAAAATCGGACCAAGAAGAGGAGACAATGCAGAAATTGTTATTTTAAAACTAGTTTAATAATTTGCTCAAAATATTGGACATTTTAGATAGAGGCGAAAATAGGAGAGTGTAGATATGGAAATTGCAAAATATGTTGTATTAATTTTATATGTGATTGTATGTGTTGCTTTAATTATTTTAGCAACAATGCAAAATAAAGAAAAAGCAGGAGCCTCAGGAGCAATTACAGGTTCTTCTACCAATAATTTTTATGAGCAAAATAAAGGAAGAACAAAGGAAGGTAAGCTAAAAAGATGGACAATCATTTTAGGAATATTGTTTGTTGTATTAGCAGTAGCCTTAGGTATCCTATATCTAGTATAAAATGAAAAATAAAAGCAGCAGAACAATGAAAAATCTGCTGCTTTTTGTAATCTGTTACCAATGGTGACACATTATAATAAAGAGGGAAGAATATGAAAAAGAAAAAAGAATTAAAAGGAATTTATGATACCATTGTAGGAGTTTTTCAAAAAAGTAAAAACTTTGGTTTTGTTGTACCTGATGATAAGAAAATTAATACCGATATCTACATTTCAAAAAAAGATAGTAAAAAAGTAAAGAACAATCAAAAAGTAGTTGTCCAAATTACCAAATATCCACAAGGAAATAAAGCAGCAGAGGGAAAAATTGTTGAAATCATTGGGCATATCAATCAAGCAGGTGTAGATATGCTCTCTTTAGTAAAAGAATATCATTTGCCTTATGAATTTCCAGAAAAAGTCTTACAAGAAGCAAAAGCGATTAAGCAAGAAATTGCTAAAAAAGATATTCCTAATCGATTAGATTTAAGACAAAAGCAGATTTTTACGATTGATGGAGAAGATGCCAAGGACTTAGATGATGCAGTAGCAGTAGAAAAGTTAGCAAATGGCAATTATTTATTAAATGTTTCTATTGCAGATGTTAGCTATTATGTACAAGAAGACTCTTTATTAGATAAAGAAGCGCTTTTAAGAGGGACAAGTATTTATATGCTAGATAGAGTAATTCCAATGCTTCCAAAAGAACTTTCCAATGGTATTTGTAGTTTAAATCAAGGAGAAGATCGCTTTGCAATTACGGTTTTGATGGAAATTGATGAGCGTGGAAAAGTGGTTTCTTCTGATATTCAAAAAAGTATCATTCATGTAACAAGAAGGATGAGTTATAAAGAAGTACAGACTATCTTAGAGGGAAGCAAAAAAGATGGTAAAAAGAAAGAAAAAATCATAGAAGAGTGTAAGCCATTTATAGAGCATTTTCGAAGAATGGAAGACCTAGCTAATATTTTAAAAAAGAGAAGAAGTAATGCTGGGAGTTTGAATCTGGATATTCCAGAAAGTAAAATTATTTTAGATAAAAATGGAGTGGCAATTGATGTTAAAAAATACGAAAGTTATTTCTCTAATGAAATCATTGAGCAATTCATGTTAAGTGCTAATGAAACTATCGCAGAAAAATTTTATTGGCTGGAAGCACCTTTTATTTATCGTGTACATGAAGAACCAGATTTAGATAAAGTAAAAGAATTAAATCAGTTTTTATGGAATTTAGGATACAAGATAAAAGTAACTAAAGAACAAGTACATCCAACTGCATTTGCAGAAATATTAGAAAAGGTAAAAGGTAAGCCAGAAGAAAAAGTGGTTTCTAACTTGATACTACATACTTTAAAAGTGGCAAGTTATGAAGCTGAAAATAGAGGACATTTTGGAATTGCAAGTAAATATTATTGCCATTTTACTTCTCCTATTCGTAGATATCCAGATCTTTTTATCCATAGAATGATTTCAAAATACTTACAGTCAGGATATCAATTAAAGCAGGAAGATTTAGAAAGATATGCAGCAGAAGCAATTCAATATGCCAAAATTTCTTCTGAAAGAGAAAAAATTGCAGAAAAAGTAGAACGAGATGCACAAGATATAAAAAAAGCAGAGTTTATGCAAAGTAAAATAGGAGAAGAATTTGACGGAATTATTTCCAATATTACTTCTTTCGGAGTATTTGTTGAATTAGAAAATACGGTAGAGGGATTAATAAGGTTTGAGCATTTAGGAGATGAATATTTTATTTATAATGAGCAAACAAAGACCTTACTTGGTGAGAAAACGAAGACCAGATATCAAATTGGAATGCCAAT
>CALYAE010000091.1 GCA_944393435.1 uncultured Clostridia bacterium | reverse complement strand
GTTCTTTGTTTCCAGCTTTGTTTAAAGCCTAAAGGTTGTTCATCATATACAACAGCATCTACTGCCCATCCTAATTTTTTTCCTTGAATAATTCTTTTTAAAGAAAATTCAATGTCTTCGGTTAGTGTTTTTGTATTCCATCCTTCAGGTTTTACTACGTCAAATCTTACCATAAAACCAGTACCATTAATTAGTGGTGATAGTCCAACATTGTATCTTGCTAAATGATAGAAACGATTCATAGTCCAATAAAAGATAGCATATCCTGCTGTAATCCAGTTGTCTGTTGGATTCTTAATATCTCTATATCCTTGAACAACATCTTCACCTTGGCAAAGTTTTTTGTTCATATTCTTGATAAAGTCTTTTGATACGATATTATCAGCATCGAAAATGCAAAAAGCATCATACTGTGCATCTTCTGCAATTTTTTGCTGTAAAAACCAATTTAAAGCATATCCTTTTGTTTTTTTAGTTGGATCAAATCTTTCATAAACAATTGCACCAGCGTTTCTTGCAACTTCTGCTGTACGGTCTGTACAGTTATCTGCAATTACATAAATATCTAGTAGTTCTTTTGGATAATCTTGTTTTTTTAGACTTTCTATTAATTCTGTTACCACATTTTCCTCATTATGTGCTGGTATAATTGCCATAAAACGGTGGTTTTTTTCGATTAGCAATGGTTTATCTTTTAATTTTACTAAAGAACAAATGCTAATTGCTAATTGATATAACCAGAATATAGTAATAATCCACACTAATGCTTGTTGTATGATATATAAATACTCCATCTCTTCTCTCCTTTTTATTGTTTATTTTCTTTCTATTGTATGCTTGTTCTTCTAACATTATTAATTATACTATCTACTTTTCTTTTTTGCAACTATTATTTTTAACTTTATAAAATCTTAAGTTTTCATGTAGGAATATAATTTTTCTTTATTCTTCACTTTGACTAGAAACCTCTAAATCTTTCATATTTAAATTGATTCTTCCTTGATTATCAATTTCAGAAACTTTAACAGTTACTTCATCTCCAACACTTAATACATCTTCTACTTTTTCTACTCTTTTGCTTGAAATTTTGGAAATGTGTAATAATCCTTCATTTCCTCCACCAAGATCTACAAATGCTCCAAATGGCATAATTTTGGTTACAACTCCGTCATAAATGCCACCAACTTCAATAATTTTAGCGATATCTAAAATCATATCCATTGCTTTTTTACCACTTTGTGTATCCGTAGAATATACACATACTCTACCATCTTCTTCAATATCAATTTTAACACCAGTTTCATCAATAATTTTGTTAATCATTTTTCCACCAGGTCCAATTACATCTTTAATTTTCTCTGTGCTAATTGTTGCTGTCATGATTCTTGGTGCATATTTAGAAATTTCTTCCCTTGGTTTGCTAATTACTGGTAACATAACATTGTCTAAAATATAGTCTCTTGCTATTTTGGTTCTTTCAAATGCTTCTTTGATGATATCATAAGTTAAACCATCAATTTTGATATCTACTTGGATTGCTGTTATACCATCTTTGGTTCCTCCTACTTTAAAGTCCATATCACCAAAAAAGTCTTCAATTCCCTGGATATCAGTAAGCATAACATATCTATTAGGATCTTTTTTATCTGTCACTAAACCTGTTGAAATACCTGCTACTGGTTTTTTAATTGGAACACCTGCATCCATTAATGCAAGTGTGCTTCCACAAATACTTGCTTGTGATGTTGAGCCATTTGAAGAAAGTACTTCTGATACAACACGAATTGTATATGGGAATTCTTCTTCTGAAGGAATTACTGGTACCAATGCTTTTTCTGCTAAAGCACCATGTCCAATCTCTCTTCTTCCAGGTCCTCTTGATGGTCTTGCTTCTCCTACACTATAAGATGGGAAATTATATTGATGCATATATCTTTTTGCTTCTTCTTCATCTAATCCATCTAAAGTTTGCTCTTCACTTTTTGTTCCAAGTGCTACAACTGACATAACTTGTGTTTGACCTCTAGTAAAAATGGCACTACCATGTACTCTTGGAAGAATTCCTACTTCACATGATAAAGGTCTTATTTCATCAATTTTTCTACCGTCTGGACGTTTGTGTTCTTCTAGAATCATTTCTCTAACACATGCTTTTTCTAAATCATGAATACTGTCTGCAATATCTGTTTTCTTTTCCTCTAGCGCTTCTTCTCCATATTTTTCTACAAAATAGTTCGTAATATCTTCTGTAATTTTTTCCATGTTGGCATCTCTTAGCGTTTTATCTTGTGCTTGTACATCTTGATACATTCTATCTTTGAAATTTTCTTCAATTTCTTTATATACCTCTTCGTCCACTTTAAAAGATTGATATTCAAATTTTGGTTTGCCAATTTCTTTTTTAATATCTTCAATAAAGTAACAAATCTTTTTAATTTCTTCATGTGCTTTTTTGATTGCTTCTAACATAGTATCATTTGGAATTTCATCAGCACCCGCTTCAATCATTGTAATTTTTTCTAATGTTCCTGCTACTGTTAAAGTTAATCTACTCTTTTCTCTTTGCTCTAAAGTTGGGTTAATAACAATTTCATTATCAACATATCCAACATTTACTGCTGCTGTTGGTCCACCAAATGGGATATCAGAAATAGAAAGAGCAGCTGATGCACCAATCATAGCACACACTTCTGGGCTATTATCTGGTTCTACGGATAATACAGTTGCTACCACACAAGTATCATTTCTAAAATCTTTTGGAAATAATGGTCTTAAAGGTCTATCAATTGCTCTTGAAGTTAAAATAGCTTTATCGGTTGGTTTTCCTTCTCTTTTAGTAAAACTTCCTGGAATTTTACCTACTGCATATAATTTTTCTTCATAATCTACTGATAATGGGAAAAAGTCAATTCCTTCTTTTGGCTCTTTGGCTGCTGTAACATTTACCATTACAACAGTTTCTCCATAACGTACGATAACATTACCATTGGCAAGTTCTGCAATTTTGCCAGTTTCAATTGTTAGTTTTCTTCCTGCTAACTCAGTTTCATAAATTTTAAACATAAATTTTTTCTTCCTTTCTTCAAGCATAAATCATGTTTTATATGTTTTCATGATTTGCTTGCAATAATAAAATTTATATTAAAACAACACCGAATTAGAGTAACCTCTATTATATGTTATTTTTTAGCACATAATACAAGCTACTATCTAATTTTAGGCATTGTTTCAATATTCTAAAAATAGTATTTGATATTTTTATTAAAATATCCTTTTGTGAATGAATTTAACAATTTTCATTTGTAAAATTGGACGTTTTGCTTTTTTGTCAAAACGTCCAAATCTAAAATTATTTTCTTAATCCTAATTTTTCAACGATGTCTCTATATCTTTGAACATCTCTTTTTGCTAAGTAATTAAGTAAGTTTCTCCTTGAACCTACCATTTTTAGAAGACCTCTTCTTGAATGATTGTCTTTTACATGAACTTTCAAATGAGCTGTTAATTCATTAATTCTTTCTGTTAATAGAGCAATTTGTACTTCTGGTGATCC
>CALYAE010000090.1 GCA_944393435.1 uncultured Clostridia bacterium | reverse complement strand
TCAGGTACCCAAAATACCATTAACGCAGAATTTAAAATTCGATCGTAAAAAATTAAAAGAGTTTGAAGAGATAGATGAAACAGAAGATTTATATGAAAAACCAAAAAACGATTTTGAAAAAGCAGTTTTAGAGATTTGGAAAAAAATTCTTGAATTGAAAAAAATAGGAGTAGAGGACGATTTTTACGAATTAGGAGGAAATTCTATTTTACTCATAAAATTATATTCTTTACTTAATAAAACTTTTTCAACAGATGTGAGTGTACAGGATTTGTTTGATAATCGAACAATTAGAAAACAAGCAAAGATTATCGAGTTAAAGACGTTGCCAAAAGAAAATACCGATGAAAAGTTTCAAGATAATGTTCGTAAAATAAAATTAGGAAGAAGGTAGATGATAATGCTAATTTGTGGTTTAAAATTAACACACGATGGAGCAATAGCTGTTGTGGAAGACGGAAAATTGTTGTTTAGTATTGAAATGGAGAAAATAAACAACAATGCTAGATTTAAAGAAATAGAGGAGACTTCTGTTATAGAGGAAATATTAGCAGAAAATGGCGTTAAATTGGAGCAAATTGATTACTTTATTATTGATGGATGGGGAGGAACTAATCAAGATGAATTAGCAATTCAACCACGTCTAGAGATTTCAAAGTTAGGTAATAAAATTTCTGCTAAAGATTGTGGACGAGATTATAAGTTAGATGTCAATTCTTACGAAGAAGAAAGTAGAACTGCAAACGTTCTTAGCAAAATAGATTGTGATGGTTTATTGATTAACGGCAAAAAATTTCCATATAGTAGTTACTTACATGTAGCTGGACACATAATGAGTTCATATGCTACTAGTCCATTTGCTTCAAAAGGAGAAGACTCATATATTTTAGTTTGGGATGGTGGAATGTACCCTAGATTATATTATTTTGATGCTAAAACAAAAAGAATTGAAAATATGGGGCCGATATTCCTTTTGATTGGTAATATATATACTATTTTTTCACAACATTTTGGACCATTTAAAGTACAAGGAAATTTTGCAAAGGATAATTTATCTATTGCAGGTAAGGTAATGGCCTACATAGCTCTAGGCTCAGTTAAAGAAGAATTGTTTGAAATATTTGATAAAATATATAATGAAAATTATACAACACCAATGGGATTTGCAAATGTATTTGCAAATAAATTTAAAGATGCCATAGCAGGAAAAGATTACAAGGATGAAGATATATTAGCAACTTTTCATGTGTATTTACAAAATATGTTGATAAGTAAATTAGCAAAAAAAATAAGTAGGCATAATAAAAAATGTGGCAATCTTTGTATTGCGGGTGGTTGTGCATTGAATATTAAATGGAATTCAGCAATTCGAAATACTGGTATATTTCAAGATGTTTATGTACCGCCATTTCCAAACGACTCTGGAAGTGCGATTGGGATGGCATGTTGCGCTATGTTAGAAAAAACAGGAAGGAGTTACTTAGAATGGTCTGTTTATAGTGGACCACAACTTACAAAAAGTAAGCTAGTAGATGGGTGGAATCAAAGACCATGCTCAATTGAAGAGTTGGCAAAATTATTATATGAAAAAGAAGAACCAGTAGTTTTTCTAAACGGTGCAGCTGAATTGGGACCAAGAGCCCTTGGAAACAGAAGTATTTTAGCATCAGCATCTTCTAAAAAGATGAAAGATATTTTAAATATGGTGAAAAAGAGAGAAAGTTATAGACCTGTTTCGCCTATTTGTTTAGAAGACAGAGCAAAAGAAATATTTGATCCAGGAATTTCAGATCAATATATGTTATTTGATCATATTGTAAAGGAAGAATGGAAAGATAAAGTACCAGCTATTTGCCATTTGGATGGAACAGCAAGATTACAAACTATTTCAGAAAATCAAAATCAAGTAGTAGTTAAATTATTGAGGTGTTATGAAAGTTTAAGCAATATACCACTTTTGTGTAACACAAGTGCTAACTATAATGGCTCAGGATTTTTCCCTAATGTCGAGTCGGCAATGAAATGGGGTCGAGTTAATTATGTTTGGAACAATAATATATTGTACGAAAAAGAGGTAAAAACACAGTTTAATTAATATAATAGATAGTAAGTTGTTAGGAGGAAAAAAATGGATATAGCTATAGTAGGAATTGCAGGTAGATTCCCTGACGCAAATACTCTTAGTGATTTGTGTGATAATTTAAAAACAGGAAAAGATAGTGTAAGAAAAATATCGAAAAAAAGATTGAAAGATACAGCATTAGATGAAAACAAGAAATATTTTGTTGCAGGTTATTTAGAAGATATAGATAAATTTGATTATAAGTTATTTGGTATTTCTAAAGCCGAAGCAGAAATGATGTGCCCAGTACAAAGACAGTTGTTAGAAGTTACATATGAAATATTTGAAAGTTCAGGAGAAAGCATTGATTTTTATAATAATAGTAATACTGCGATTTATGTAGGAGCTAATACGTCTGATTATTATGAACATGCCGATAAATTTTCTCCTTTGTTAGTTAGTGGAAATGCTGATGAGTATATTCCTGCTAAAATAGCCCGTTTTTTTAACTTGACAGGAAATGCACAAATGATAAATACTGCTTGTTCATCAAGTTTAGTTGCTATTCATAATGCGTGTAGTGAATTGACTTTGGGATTTGCTGATTATGCATTGGTTTTAGGTGCAAACATTTATACTTTTCCGTATTCAAAGATACCTTATGATGAGCAAGATAAAACAAATCTTAATTCTCCAGATGGAAAATCAAAGCCTTTTTCAAAAGAGGCAAATGGAATGTCTTATGGAGAAGCAGTAACAGGAGTTTTGCTTAAGCCTTTGGACAAAGCTATAGAAGATGAAAATATAATATATGCTGTTATAAAAGGTACCGCTGTAAATAATAATGCAGCTAGGTCAGATAGTGTTATAGCTGTTG
>CALYAE010000089.1 GCA_944393435.1 uncultured Clostridia bacterium | reverse complement strand
AAGATTTACCAAAAGGACCGTCCCTGCTGGCGAATCCCTGGTGGCGAAAGAAGTGGGGAAAATCTAATCTCTTTTAAAGCCTTTTCCCCAAGTCTCTCTTGCATTACTTATTACGATAAAAGCCTTTGGATCTATTTTAGTCGCTATCTGCTTTATTTTTGCAATTTCATTTCTAGAACCCACACATAAAAGCATCATTCTTTTTTCTTTGGTATACATTCCCTTGGCATAGATTGCAGTACTTCCTCTTTCTAATTGTTTACCTACTTCACTTGCAATTTCTTTATATTGATTGGAAATAATAAACATCATTTTAGTGAAATTGACACCTTCAAAAATAATATCTATCATCTTTCCTACAATATAAATGCTAATGGCCGAATAAAGACCAATCTCAACTTGTCGAAAGAAAAAAACATTCAAAGTGATAATAACAATATCTATTATCACAATTAAGCTACTAGTTTGCACATAAGGCTTATAGGCTTTGGCAATATAAGAAATTAAATCAGTCCCTCCGGTAGAAGAGTTGGATTTTAGTACCAAAGCGAGTCCAATTCCAATACAAAAACCACCATAAATACAGGCTAAAAATGGGTCATTCGTTAAAGCTGGAAATTGATCAAAAATATCGATAAATGCTGCTAAAACAGTAGTTCCTATTAAAGACTTAACTAGCAATTCCTTTCCAATTTTAAAAAACGCCCATAGCAAAAAAGGCACATTTAAAACAAACATAACTGTACCTAGTGGAAAATGAAATAAATAATAAATGATAGTAGCAATACCAGTAAAGCCACCAGAGGAAAGTTGGTTTGGAAGCAAGAAAAGGGAAGTTCCTATTGCCATTAATAAACAGCCTAAAACAAGATAGAACATATCAAGCATAAATTTTCGAATTTGGTAAATTCGTTTCGTTTTTATATAATCCATAAAAAATCACCTATTATGACTAGTATTTTCCATAACAGGTGTTTTTATACTTTATTTTTTTACTTCTTCTAAAATATCTTCATACGTTTTTTCAATTGCAATTTCAAATTTTCCTTTTTTAATTGTTTCATCTGGTTTTATTATGACATCCACATCATAAATTTCTTTGAGCTTTAAAATGTTTTCTTTTTTATGCCCTATTATATTGTTTATATTTTCTGGATTTGCTTGAATGGTAACTTGCATTACTTTTACATTATATTGTTTGATTCTTGCTACAATTTCATCATACCACATGCTAGATTCTACTAATTGGCGAAATGCAGGATGATAAGGCCCTGCTATTACCTGACTTCCTTCTAAGTTTGGATCTGAAATTTCTTCTGTATTTTGAAGCCCGATACGAATCACTTGTATTTTAGCTTTATTAAATAATTGCATGATTTCTTTAGAACGTTCTACTGCTTGTTCCACAGTTAAAGGCATGTATTCTCCTAATTCATATTCTTTTGCAAGAGGTGTATTTTTAAGCACTAACACAGGATAGATTCTTACAATTTTGGGTTTTAAGGCGATTAATGCCTTTGCAGTATTTACTTCATCTAGTTTTGTGCTTTCTGGAAGTCCTACCATCATTTGATGGCCTAATATAAATCCATGCCAATGAATGAGTTTAGAGGCCTTTTTTACGTCTTCAAAGGTATGACCTCTTTGACATTTAGCTAAAATATAATCATTGGCAGATTGTACACCTAGTTCAATGGTTTTGACATGATATTTTTTTAGTCTTTTTAAAATTTCTTTATTAATATAATCTGGTCTTGTAGAAATACGAATACTTGCTACTTTTCCATTTTGTATGTATTCTTGTACCGCTTCTAATAAGCTATTTTGTGTTTCTTCTTCAATACCTGTAAAACTTCCTCCAAAAAAAGCAACTTCTACATATTTAGAGTCATCTTTAAAGTTCTTTAAATAATATTCTATTGTTTCTTTGACTTGTTTAGGTGTTACTTGCTTTTCCTGTCCACTAATCTCTTTTTGGTTACAAAAGATGCAGGTATGAGGACATCCTAAATGTGGTACAAAAATGGGAATAATATATTCTTTTTTCATCTTCTTTATGCGTCCTTTCTTTATTTTGTGCTTTCTTTTGTACTTTTTATTTTCCTTTGTTTTTTGACGAATGCTTTATTCCATATTTTCTAATGCTTTTTGGGCAGCTTGCATTTCAGCTTGTTTCTTTGTTCTACCTTCACCAATGCTTAATTTTTTTCCATTACAAGAAACTTGTACAATAAATATTTTATCATGATCTGGCCCTTTTGTTTGAATTACTTCATATTGAATATGAACATTACCATTTTCTTGTAGCTTTTCTTGTAATACAGTTTTATGATCTTTCATTCCTACATGTCTACTAGAAGTTTCAATTGCATCTTTTAAGTTCGTAACAATAAATTTTTCTGCTTCTTCTAAATTACTATCAAAGTAAATAGCTGCAATCATGGCTTCTACACTGTCTGCTAGAATAGCTGGTTTTGTTTTTCCATGGCTTAGAGTTTCACTTTTTCCCAAATACAAGAAATCACTAAAATGATGTTTTTGTGCGACTAAAAATAAACTATCTTCACATACCACTTCTGCTCTCACTTTAGTCATTTCTCCTTCTTTTAACTGTGGATAATGGCTATAAATATATTTACTAGATAAAAATTCCAAAATACTATCTCCTAAAAATTCTAGCTTTTCATTGCTTTCTACTTGATGATCATAAGCATAGGATTTATGAGTTAGTGCTTTTTTTAGTAATGCTTTATTTTGAAAGGTATACCCTATACTTTTTTCTAACTCTTCCATTTTTCTCTTTTCTCCTTTCCCTTTTTTATTATATCTTACTTTTTGAGAATTGCCAAGGGAATTTTGGGAAAAGTTTGTATAAAATAGGACCATTGGGGACTGTCCCCAATGGTCCTATTTTATTTTTCCTAAGCAACGTTATCTTTAATATAATCTACAACGTCACCTACTGTAACTACTTTCTCAGCATCGCTGTCAGGGATTTCGATATCGAATTCCTCTTCTAATGCCATAATTAGTTCAACAATATCTAAAGAATCAGCTCCTAGGTCATCGATAAAAGATGCCTCCATATTAACTGCTGTATCGCTAACACCTAGTTGTTCTACAATAATTCCTTTTACTTTTTCAAAAACTTCTTCTGAACTCATTGTTTTAAGTTCACCTCCTTCAAATGTTTCCTTAATTACCTTTACCTAACAATAATACATGTGGCATTAATTGTCAAGGATTTTTCCTAAAATATTTTATTTTATTTGTATAAAGGTTTTTTACTCTTCAATTTTACTTGCTTCTTGCCTATTTTCTTGTTTCTGGCCAGATGTTTGTTTTTCAAATTCTTCTATTAATTGCTCCACTGCTCTATTTTTTACAAACTGTTCTGCTTGTTTTAGTGTGAATTCAAATAATTTTTCATCACTACTTCCATGTGCCTTTACAACTGGTTTTTTTACCCCTAAAAATAGGGCTCCACCATATTCTTTGTAATCTACAGTTTTGGCAAATCTGTTTATTGCAGGTAAGCTAGGAATTGCTGCAATCTTAGATAGCAAATTCTTTTTTAGGCTTTCTGATAAAGTTCTTTTTACAAATTTTCCTAGGCCTTCTACCGCTTTTAAGAAGATATTTCCTGTAAAGCCATCTGTTACAATAATATCTACCTCACCTGAAAAGGCATCTCTTCCTTCTACATTTCCAATGAAATTTACATTTGCTTCTTTAGCATGCTCTTTTAGTAACTGATAGGCTTCTTTTGTCAAATCATTTCCTTTGGTTTCTTCTGTTCCAATATTTAAAAGCCCTACTTTTGGTGATTTTACTCCTAAAGTGGTTTTTAGATAGATACTTGCCATTTGTGCGAATTGAAATAGATTGATTGGTTTACAATTAGTATTGGCTCCACAATCCATTAATACTAATCTACTTTTATAGGCTGGCAAAATTCCTGCTAATGCAGGTCTATCTACTCCTTTGATTCTTCCTACTAAAAGGGTAGCTCCTGTTAAAAGGGCTCCTGAATTACCTGCTGAGATAAACACATCTCCCTTGCCTTCTTTTAACAAATTAAATCCTACTACCATAGAAGAATCTTTTTTATGTTTAATTGCTTGTGTTGGAATATCTTCCATTTCAATAGTTTCAGAGGTATGATGAATTTTAAGCCTTGGTGAAATTTCGGAAATATCATCTTTATCATAGAATTCTTTGATTTTACTATTAATGATCTGTTTGTTACCTATTAATATTACCTCTGCTTCTATTTGATTAATTGCCTTCACAGCACCTTTTATATTAGCATCTGGTGCCTTGTCTCCCCCCATGGCATCTAATAATATTACCATTTTTATTTTCTCTCCTTATTTTTTATTTTTGTGCATTTGTTGATTCATTTTGAATTATTTTTTATTTTTCATAAATGATTGCTAATATTTATATGTTTGCTTTCTTATTTTATAACTTCTGATTCCTAAAGTCAATGAAAAATTACCTTATTTTCTATTTTATCAAGACTTTTATCATATAGCAATCTAACTGACCTAGGTGTATAAAAAAAACACATAAACTAATATAATAGTTTTATGTGTTTGACATAGCATGGTGATTTAGTTAAGAAGATTTACTAAAAGTGTACTCGACAGTAGCTACCTCAGAAAATTCACCGTACAAAATTTGACCTGAATCTAAATTCCGGTAGGCTCTTACTATGAAACCATAAGATCCACTTTCTGACATTCCTTGGATTGTAATATTTCGCTCGTTTTTTACAGTTCCTTCTTAAGATTTTCATTTTTTTAGATATAAAAATAGGACTATTGGGGACTGTCCCCAATGGTCCTATTTTGTATTTTATTGTAATTCTACTGTTGCTCCTGCTTCTTCGAATTTAGCTTTTAAACTTTCTGCTTCTTCTTTAGCTACACCTTCTTTAACTGCTTTTGGAGCACCGTCAACTAGGTCTTTTGCTTCTTTTAATCCTAATCCAGTAGCATCTCTAACTACTTTGATTACTTGGATTTTGTTTGCTCCAGCTTCTTTTAATACTACATTAAATGAAGTTTTTTCTTCAGCTGCTGCTCCTGCTGCCATGCCACCTGCTGGTGCTGCAACTGCTTGAGCTGATACTCCGTATTTTTCCTCAATTCCTTTTACTAATTCTGATAATTCAACAACTGTTAAAGTGTCGATTGTCTCTAATAATTCATCAATTTTTGCCATTTTAAAATGACCTCCTTCTTTATTTTTATTTGTTATGAATTCTTGCTTAAGTTTTAACAAGAATTATGCGTTTGCTTGTTCCTTTTGTGCCTTAACAGCATCTAAAGCAACAGCTAATTTTGTAATATTTCCAAGTAAAGCTCCTGCTAGTTTTGCAAGTAACTCTTGTCTTGATGGTAATTTTGCTAAAGTAATAATTTCTTCAGCTGTCATTACTTTTCCATCAATGATTCCACCTTTAATTTTGTAGAATTCATTATTTTTAGAGAAATTATAGATTGCTTTAGATGGCTCTAGATAATCCTCTGTTCCATAAATAATCGCTGTTGGTCCTTCTAGTAATTCATCTAAACCATGTTCTCCGTTTTCGTTTAAGGCTCTTTTGATAATGTTATTTTTAATAACCTTGTATTCACTGTTTGTGTTTCGTAATTCATTTCTTAATTTTGTTACATCAGCAACAGTGATTCCTCTATAATCTGTTAATAAAATAACTTTAGCCTCTTTTAATTTTTCTGCTAGTTTTTTAACTTCTTCTTCTTTTTGTGCTAGGATTGTTTTGCTTGCCATGTTTTCACCTCCTATTTTTCTATCGTTTTCAAACTATTAAAAAATCTAGTCAATATTGCCTTTTTCCTTAGCAAAGATTGACTAGATTCTAAATCCGTTTCTTCTTTACCTCGGTAAGACTTATTTTTTATGCTTACTTTCTTCGGCAATATGATTTTTGATTTTCTATTTTTGATCAATATACATACTTGGTCCCATTGTGGTAGAGATTGCTACACTTTTAATATATTGTCCTTTTGCTGCTGCTGGTTTTGCTTTAATGATTGCATTGATAATTGTTTCATAGTTTTCTAGTAGCTTATCTGCCCCAAAAGATACCTTTCCAAAACCTAGGTGAACAATGTTATTTTTGTCAAGCCTGTATTCTACTTTTCCTGATTTGATTTCCCCAATTGCTTTTGTAACATCCATTGTTACAGTTCCTGATTTAGGGTTTGGCATTAATCCTTTTGGTCCTAATACTTTACCAAGTCTTCCTACAACACCCATCATATCTGGAGTTGCAACGATAACGTCATAATCAAACCAGTTTTCTTTCTCAATTTTTGGAATTAATTCTTCTGCTCCTACAAAGTCAGCACCTGCTTTAGTAGCTTCTTCTGCTTTTGCTCCTTTTGCAAATACTAACACTTTTTGTGTTTTACCTGTACCATTTGGAAGTACAGTTGTGCCTCTTACTTGTTGGTCAGCTTGTTTTGAATCAACACCTAATTTTACGTGTAATTCCACTGTTTCATCAAATTTTGTTTTTGGCATTTTTTCAATTGTATCTAATGCTTCTTTAGCACTATACAATTTTTTTCTATCAATTAGCTTTTGCGCTTCTTGATATCTCTTTCCTTTTTTCATATTTTCCCTCCTTTGGTTTTAACGAAGTTTGTTTTTTAAACTTCTCCCAATTTTTTAGTTTACACTTAGTCTGTTACTACAACACCCATAGATCTAGCTGTTCCTGCTACCATGCTCATAGCAGCTTCTAGTGATGCTGCATTTACGTCTGGCATTTTCTTTTTTGCAATTTCGTCTAGTTGGGCTTTTGTAATTTTAGCAACTTTTTCTTTGTTTGGTTTTCCAGAACCTTTTTCTACTTTTACAGCTTGTTTAATTAAAACTGCCATAGGTGGTTCTTTTGTAATAAATTCAAATGATTTATCTTTGTAAACAGTAATTACAACTGGAATGATAGTTCCTCCCATTTGTGCTGTTCTATCATTGAATTGTTTTACAAATTCCATAATATTAACACCACTTGCACCTAATGCTGGACCTACTGGTGGAGCAGGGCTTGCCTTTCCTGCTGGAATTTGTAATTTAATTACATTGCCAATTTCTTTTTCTGCCATTGTTTATAGCACCTCCTTTTAGTTTTGTAATATGTATATTAATCTAATTTTAATTAATAGATTCGCACTTTTATCAGCCTTCCCTATTTTGTATCACGTAATCTTAATTAAAATTTAAATTTTTTGAACTTGTGAAAACTCAAGTTCCACTGGAGTTTCCCTTCCAAACATAGATACTAAGACTTTTACCTTGTGTTTTTCTTTGTTAATTTCTGTAACAGTTCCTGTAAAATCTGTTAATGGGCCATCCATAATACGTACTGTATCATGAACATTATAATCTACATTAATTTCTACTTGTTCAAATCCCATTTTTCTGATTTCCTCATTGGTAAGAGGAATTGGATCTGTTCCAGAACCTACAAATCCTGTAACACCTCTTGTATTTCTTACAATATACCATGTTTTTTCTGTTACAATCATTTTAATTAAAACATATCCTGGAAAAACTTTTTTTATATTAACTTTTCTTTGTCCATCTTTTACTTCAATTTGCTCTTCCATAGGTACAATGATGTCAAAAAAGAAGTCTTCTAATTCTCTATTTTTAATTGTTTTTTCTAAGTCTGTTTTAACTTTATTTTCATAACCAGAGTAAGTATGTACTACATACCATCTTGGTACTAAGTCTTTTTTTTCTTGAGACATGTTAACAAGCCTCCTTATTCTTCATTTACAGTATTATTTTGAGTTTCATTATTCTGGGTAGTTTCGTTGCTTTCTTCTTGCTCATTAGCTTCTTCTTGGTTTAGAGTTGTATTTTCAGTTTGCTCATTTCTAGTATCCACAACATCTTTTAAGGCTTCAATTCCATAATGATTGATTCCTTGGAAAATAAAATCTAATCCAAATACAATAATAGCTGTAATTAGTACAATAACAATAACTGCAACAGTATTATTTACAAGTTGCTTTGGTGTTGGCCAAATTACTCTTTTTAACTCTGCCTTAAAATCTTTAAAAAAGTGTTTCTTTTCCTTTTTTTCTTTTTTGTCATTTTTCGTTATATCTTTAGGCATTTTGCTATCCCCCTTAAAAGGTTATTTTGTTTCTTTATGTGTTGTACGTTTGTTACAGAATTTACAATACTTAGTAACTTCTAATCTTTCAGTATTATTTTTTTTGTTTTTTTGTGTTGTATAGTTTCTTCTTTTACATTCTGTACATTCTAATGTAATACCTTCTCTTGCTCCTTTTGCAGCCATTTAAAACACCTCCAGCTTATCTTTGCTTTTTTATTTCATTTTATTTAAGCGTATGTTACTCACATACGCTTGATTATTGTATCACTTTTTTATGTATATGTCAACTATTTCGGCAGATTTTTATGAAAATTTTAGGGCCGCCTTAGAGGCGCCAAAACCGTTACGCATGAATTAGTAACTGCCGCTAGGCAAGGTGCAAGGCCACTTTTAAAGTATGACGAGCACAGGGCGGAAACTATAAGAGGAGGCCGCACCGCCCGAATTGTAGTGGAAATAGAACGCACCAGTACTGGTAGCACTATCATAATAACCCCCACGAGGAAAGAACGGACGAGCCGTGTGAGGAAAGACCGAGACGTCTTGATGCCACGATGTACTTCCGATTCCTGCATTTGACGTCTCGTAAACGGCATCTCCATATCTTCCTTGATTTGCTGTATAATTATTTGAATAACTATCTGTCGTTCCTACTGCATAGACATCTTTCGTATGACTTGCTCCTGTAATTAATGCTTCTCCATATCCATACGGGTTACTTCCTGTGTCTTGGATATAACTATTGTTTATGTATGCTGCTATATGTTCTACGCTTCCTCCACTCATATCATAGATTCCATATATATTTCCTGTCGTACTTGCTTGTACTCCATACGTTTCATCTGTATATGCGTAAGTATCTGCTGTTGAGGCTACACTTGGTCCCGTTCCTGCTTGGCCAGTTATATAATTACTATTTGGATTTATCCATATCTCTCCATTTTTTCCATATTCACTTCTGCTTAAATATGCCACCGCTCCCCATTCTGCATTTTTCATTAAATGGCTATTAAGGCTACCTCTCCCTAATGTCGTTCCTGCATAGCTTAAACATTTTGTGTATGCTTCTCCTATCGTAATGTTTCTCCAACTATTCACTCCTGGTTGTATTTTAATTACTCCACTTGTTCCTCCTGTTGAATTTGCATAATCTGCTGCGTTATTTCCTGCGTCACTTTGACTTGCTTCAAATTTTGCTACCCATAGTCCAGGTGCGGTACTACTATACTCAAACCCTGGGTGTACTACATAACCATTTGGGAATGCCGTATAATTACTCGTTGTACTTGAATTGTATTCTACAATTGTTTTTCCCGTTGCTCCTGTATTGGTTGTTCCTTTCAAAAATTCTATATTTATCGTTCCGCCTGTCGTACTATTGGTATGGTAATTGCTTGCTATTTGATATGCATATCTTGGTATCCACACCCACAAGCTGCCATCTTCTGTCATCGCATTTGCCCACTGCTTTGCCTGTGTTCCATTGACGGCCGTTGTCTTGTAATTATACCATTCATCTACACTTTCTGCTTCTACCCATGCTCCTTGTCCGCCAGAGCCATTATCAGCGCTTGCATCCCACACTACTGGTGTCATTCCTTCTACTAGCTTTGGTGTGTTTACTCCTTTTTCACTACTGAAACTTCCATCTGAGACGATTTTTGGTAATGTTATAGTTATTGCATCTGATATACTTTCTTTTGCATTTCCTGCTTTATCTACTGTTAATACATGTAAATAATATGTTCCTGCGTTATTTGCATTTAAATTGATTTTTGCTCCATTACTACTAAATGTTCCTGTATATTTACTTAAGTCTGCTTCCTCAATTCCAATTGCTGCCTCCTGTGTGTTATAAACCCACTTACATTTAGCAATATCTACTCCACTTTGATTATCTTTATGAGTTATTGTTGCTGAAATATTTACTCCTGTATTGGCTGTTGTTGCTCCTAATTGTATGGTTGCTTCTTCTGGTATGGTTTTATCTAATATCTCTACATTTGCTGGACTTGCTTCATTTACTCCATCATATAATCTTCCATATACTGTTTGTCCATGTATTAATCCTGTGATTTCTTGTCCACTTGCAATCTCTGTCCATATTCCATCTACGCCTATTCTATATTCTAAGTGGTAACTTGGGTCTGTACTATTGTTTCTAATGATGATGCTTGATGTTCCATCTCCTTGCCACACATATTCTTCAAATTCTATCGTTCCTACTTCTAATTCTCCTGTTGTTGCACTTGTTGTTTTACTTGCATTTCCTTCACTTGTTGTCACTGTTACTCTAATATCATAGATTTGGTTTCCTGCTAACCCTGTTATCGTACAAGTAGCACTTTTACTTTCTTCTGCTAACTTCCAGCTATTATCATCTTCTCCATCTTTTCGATATTCATACTTGTAGGTTGCATCTTCTGCGTTTACCGTTTCTACTTCTACACTGATACTATTGGTTGTTCTATTAGTTACTTTAATATTCCTGATTCTTGGTCCATCTTCCGTTCCTACATAGCCTATTTCTACGTCACTTGGGTTTTCACTATCTGGGATTGGCTTAATTTCAAAGATATACCCGTCATCTGTTGTGATTTCATAGCTTCCATCATCATTTTCTACAATATCTTCTTTGTTTATAATTCCATCTTGCACGATTTGATCTAAGTAATCATCTAAGTTAAATTCTCCCTCATTTTTTAGATATACTGATAATTTTGCAAGTTCTAGTGCTTCTTGTATCTGGGCTATCTTGGTTTTCTCTTTCGCTTCTTTTGCAGTCTTAAAAATTCCATTATCTCCTACGATAAAGTTAATGGAAATTGCTGATAAAATGAGTAATACTACTAGGGTCACTACTAAGGCAATTAAGCTAATTCCTTTCTTGTTTTTCAATGTTTCCTTCACTTTTTTCCTCTCCTCCTTCTATTTTTTTGCGCACAAAAATGACAGGCTATTATTTTATCTAAACAATAGTCTGTCTTTTTCTATCACAAATAAAGGTAAATTATTTACCTTAAATTTTACTTTTAGCAATGCATTTTCATTTTTTAATTTATCAATTTTTTTATTTTTTGAATTTCCTTTTTCGTTTGTTCATATCCTCTTTGATAAAAATATTTTAGCTTACTAATATCTAGTAAAGAGGTATTGATTGTATCAATTTTTAATAAGTAATCTGCTCCTTCTAGTTCATAATTAGCAAGTTCTTTTCCCATTAAATCAATCGAATCACAAATGATATCTACAATATTTTTTTTACTTTTGTATTTTACTCTTTTAGGAAATACAATAGAAATTACTTTATCTACTCCATTTGCTTTTAATTCTTTCCATGGCACATTTTCACGAATTCCACCATCTACTAACACTTCTCCTTCGTGATAGCAAGGAGAAAAGATTCCAGGATAACTACAACTTGCTCTTACAGCTTTTGCAATTGGTATATCTGTTACATATTGAATACTTTCACATTCTCCCCTCGATGGTGGAATAGAGGAAAATAAATATACACACCCTTCATTTAATCCTACACTGGATATTAAAAGTTTTTTCTTGATTTGGTTGATGTTATGGATTCCCTTTTCCATACATGCTTGATCGATAATTTCTTCAATCACTTTTCCAGAATTTAGTCCATCAATTATAACTTCTCTTTGAAAGATAAGACCTAAAATCAGTTTAAAAATATTTTTCCATTCTACATATTTTATTTTTTTAGCATAATGCTGAAATAGAGTATAAATTTCATCTGCTGTATATCCACAAGCATATAAAGTTGCAACAATACTGCCTGATGATGCACCAGAAATATAATCAAATGCTATATTTTCTTCCTCAAATGCTTTTAAGGCTCCTATATGAGCAGCTCCTTTGATTCCTCCTCCGTGCTAGGCATAGTCCTATTTTCATATTCTGCAGCACCTCTTTTTTAAATTTGCTACATTATATGTATTTACTAGCCTAATTGGTTCCTCTGCTTCTTATTTCTCTGCCATTTTTTCACCTAGCTGTATACATTCTTTTTGCATTTGCTCATCTGGCGTCCATGGTAGCTTAAGAGGGTTTTGAGCTACTTCCAAGCCTGCTTTTTTAAGTTCTTCTGTTATTTTGTTTGGAGCTTCTCCACTCCAACCATAACTTCCAAAAGCAGCAGCTTTTTTGTTTTTTAATTTCATTCCTTTTATCATTTCTAAAATTCCTGCAATGGAGTGTAAATAGCCATTGTTCACTGTTGGTGAACCTACTAAAATTGCCTTTGATTTAAATACTTGAGTTAACACTTCTGTTTTGTCCTCTTTTGATGTGTTCATTAATTTAATAGTTACTTGTTTGTCTACATTTTGAATTCCGGTAGCAATTGCTTCTGCCATTTTTTTAGTGCTATTCCACATTGTATCATACAAAATGGTAATTTGATTTTCCCTATAATTATCTGCCCATTCTAAATATTTTTGAATAATTTGCTGTGGATTTTTTCTCCAAATTACTCCATGGCTTGGACATATCATTTTAATTGGCAAATTCATTTTTAAAATTTCATCTATTTTCTTTTTTACTAACATGCTAAATGGCGCTAGAATATTAGCATAGTAAGTAATAGCCTGTTCCCATAATTCGTCTTCTTTTACTTCGTCTGCATATAGGAATTCTGATGCATAATGCTGTCCAAATCCATTATTATTAAATAATATGTCTTGTCCATCCATGTAGGTAAACATTGTATCTGGCCAATGTAGCATTGGTGCTTCTATAAAAGTTAAAGTATGTTTTCCTAATTTTAAAGTGTCACCTGTTTTTACCGTCTTAAAATTCCAGTCTTCATGATATTGTCCTTGGATGGATTTTACTGCATTTTGTGTACAATAGATTGGCGTATTAGGAATTTCTTGCATTAATTCTGGCAAAGCACCAGTATGGTCAACTTCTCCATGTTGAATAATCACAGCATCAATTTCTTTTAAATCCACCGTTTGCTTTAACCTTGTTACAAATTCTTTGTCATAAGGAAGCCATACTGTATCTATTAAAACTGTTTTTTCGTCTTGAATTAAATAACTATTATAGCTAGATCCCTTCTTAGTTGTAAATTCATCTCCATGAAATTTTTTTAATTCCCAATCTGTTTTTCCTACCCAAGTAATCCATTCATTGATTTTTTTACTCATATTGCTTTCCAACCTTTCTTCTTTTTATTTCTTTTTCTTTTTTTGTACAGAATAACCAAATTTTCCTACCTGTTTACCAAGTGTAAAATATTTTCCGTTTGCATAAGTGATTAAGTCGCACTTTGTAATATCAAATGCTCCCTTTTCATCAATATATTTTTCGTCTGCATCAATTGATAAGATTTCTGCTAGAAACATATCGTGACTTCCTAGCTCTTTTATTTCTATTACCTTACATTCAAGACTTGCCACACTTTCTTTAATTAATGGACATTTTACAAATTTTGCTTTTTCTTTTGTTAATTTCATCTCCTTAAATTTATCAACTCTTGCACCTGTTTTTACTCCACACCAATCTGTGGCATATACTAGTTTTTGATTGGTTAAGTTGATTACAAATTCTCCTGTATTCTTGATGATATCATGAGAAAATCTTTCTTTACGAACAGATATATAGCACATTGGCTTATCTGAATTAATAATCCCAGTCCATGCCACAGTGATAATATTGCTTTTTTCCATATTTCCACAAGTTACCATTACCACAGGTAAAGGATAAATAAAAGTTCCTGGTTTCCAAATTACTTTACTCATTTTTCATTTACTCCTATTTTATCAGATTTTTTTAAATTCATCCTTATTATACCAAAAATACGAAAAAAAGAAACTACAAATTAAATTTTTATCTAATTTCTAGTTTCTTTTTAAGCATAAAAAAACTGGCGACCACCTATTTTCTCAGCAGGGTAACCCACAAATATCTTC
>CALYAE010000088.1 GCA_944393435.1 uncultured Clostridia bacterium | reverse complement strand
ACAATTTCTATAACATTGGTGCAACTAGTTCTTCTGAACCAATGGGAGCCATAAAAAATGGTTTGCAATATGCTAAAGATGGAAAAGGAGCAAGCCAGGCGACCAAGGATAAATATTTAATCCCTTGGAATACAAAAGAAAGAGCTATTACAGGTGGCGGTAAGTTTATTGGATCAAGTTACATTAATTTAGGGCAAAACACCATTTATTTGCAAAAATTTCATGTAAGTGACAATAGTAATGGACAGTTATTTTGGCATCAATACATGACCAATGTTTTAGCACCTTATAGTGAATCAAAATTAATATATCAAGGGTATGAAAAAAGCAATATGCTAAATACTGACATGTCATTTATTATTCCTGTTTACGACAATATGCCAGAACTACCAGTGCAAAGCCCAGCTATCAACACAAAAGACTTTGTGACAGATAATACAAAAGTATATGCTGATGTAACAGGAACTTTAAATATTAGAACAGGACCACGGAACTTCTTATGAGATTTTAACAAGTGTTACCAAAGATCAAATCATAACTAGAATTGCAAAAGGAAAACAATCAGGAGAATTATGGGACAGAGTAAAGTTAGAAAATGGACTTGTAGGTTATGCATTTCAAAGCTATCTAGAAGAAGTAAAACAGGTGGAAGTTGAAAAAATAACTTTATCTTTGACTAGCACTACTTTGCAAAAACAAGAGCGAGCCTCTTTAAAAATAAGTATCTTACCAGAAAGTGCTATCAATGAACCTATCACCTTTAGCTCTAGCAATCCACAAGTTGTATCAGTAGATACAAAAGGAAATTTAGTAGCAATTCGTTCAGGAACAGTAACCATTACTGCTAAAGCTCAAAATGGAGTTACAGGAAGTATTAAAGTTACAGTTTACACTCCTGTAACAGGACTAGTAACAAGAGAAGATGAAATTATCTTACAAGTGGGGCAAACTTATCAAATTACTCCCATTGTTTCACCAGAAGATGCAGACAACCCAAAAGTGGACTTTGTTTCCCAAAATAGTAACATTGCAAGTGTTGATACAAGCGGAATTGTAAAAGCAATTAAGGAGGGAAATACCAAAATTAAAATGACAATAGCAGAAGGGGAATTTACGAAAGAAGTAGAAGTAACGGTCATTCCAAAATTGCCAGAAGGAAGTTTGGAAATTTCTGAAGAATTAACTGTGGTGGGAAATCAAATTAGTGGATTCCAAGAAAAACAAGTTACAGTAGATACTCTTCTTCAGAAAATCACAACGACCTATACGATAGAGATTCAAGACTATAACGGAAAAACACTAACAGGAAGCGATTTAGTAGGAACAGGATCAACAGTTAAAATTTTAAATGGACAAGAATTACTCATAGAATATGTTATTATTCTATATGGAGATGTCAATGGGGATGGAAGAATTAATAGTGTTGATTTACTGGTACTACAAAGGCATTTATTAGAAATCAAGCCATTAACCAGTGTATTTTTGAAAGCAGGTAATCTTGATAAAACGGGAAAAAGACCATCTTCGGTAGATTTACTAAGAATTCAAAGACACATTTTAGGATTGCAAGCAATTGTTCAAAAAGCAGGGGAGATTAAAGAAGGTACGATAAAGTTAGAAGCTCAAGATTCACAAGTGGAAATGGGAGAAGAAATCATTATAAAAGTAAATACTGAAAATATGCCAATTGCAGCTTGCAATATCGAAATCTATTTTGATACAAACCAATTAGAAATTGTAGATAGACCAGAAAATTCTAATGTAATGGAAGGAGAGGTATTATACAATTGGTATGATGAAAAGGCAGAAAATAAGGAGGCAAGTAGTAATCTTACGGAATTTACTTTTAGAGCGAAACAAAAAGGTATCTCTACTATTGTAATGGAAGGAGAATTCTTTAATGAAGAGCAAGTAGAAGTAAAGCCAGTTATAGAACCTTTAGAAATTAGTGTTGGACAAGAAGAAAATAGTAGTTTAGCAGAAGAACAAGAACTAAAACAAGAAATAAAAGAAAGAAGTACCAGTCTAGATGAAAATAATGCAAACTTAGCAGCATTGCATTTAAAGCAAGAAGGGCTTTCTCCAGATTTTCAAAATACGATAAAAGAATATTATATCATAGTTGGAAATGACGTAGAAAAACTAGATATTACGGCAATTCCAGAAAATAAGGAAAGTGCAATAACCATAGAAGGAAATGAAAATTTCAAGAATGGACTAAATACCGTAACAATAAAAGTAACATCAGCAAACAAACAAAAAGAAGGAATCTATCAAATTTATGTAACTAAAACAGACGATTTAGAAAGTGCAAATGCAAACTTGCAAACATTAGCAATTGAAAACACTGTGCTTTCTCCAGAATTACAAAAACAATTTACGCATTATACAACAAGTGTTGTAAATGAGATAACAAACTTAAATATTTTGGCAGTCCCAGAGGAAGAAGAGGCAACTGTAAAAATAACAGGAAAAGATGGTTTAAAAGAAGGAGAAAATTTAGTTACCATTGAAGTATATGCACCAAATGGAATCACCTTTAGAAAATACTATGTACTGGTGACAAGACAAACATTAGCACAAATGGAACAAGAGGCTGTAAGAATGGAAGAAAACAAAGAACAATTAGAAGTAATAGAAAGTCAATTATCAGAAACAGAAAAGGAAACGCCCCAAGCAGGATTGAATATGGATAATAGTAAAGAAGCAAATGAGGCAGAAATAGAAGTAAGAGAGGTAGAAACCAAAAATGGAATATGGATGATTATAGGAACATTTGCTTTTCTAATTGTAATAGGAATTGTAGTAATTTTGATAAGAAGAAAGAAAAAGAAAAAAGTCTAATTTTATTCAAAAATTACAACAAAATATGACATTTCTATGACATTTTTATTACAATTATATTACGAAAATCAAAAAAATAAAAACTAATCAAATTCAGTATTTATAAGGATTACAAGAAATGAAACTAGAGATAAAATCTTGCTATTTTTTGAAAAAAGCAAGATTTTATCATACGTTTACAAAGAAAAACAAAAGTGATTTAATAAAGAAATGAATAAAACACTTTTAAAATGGAAAAAATAGGCGCAACAGCTATCAGAAACAATTGAAACAGACTTAACACCAAGTACTTCTAATGGGGTTGATGTACATTTTATGAGGGCAACAGAATATGGAGCCATTGCTATTTTATCAGCGTCAGCGTATGGAAACCCAAGTAATGAGCAAGCGATTACTACGACGACAGGAAATAATACCGGAATTATCCTAGACACAACGAAGTGGGAATTAACAGCCGGTAGAGGAGGAAATATAGCAGGAGCAAATGCAAGATATTATAATCTATATACTTCAAGTAATAGTTCGGCTAAACCAGGTGATACATTAGGTGATGAGACAACAGCCAATCCAGGCTGTGCAGGTTGGCATTTAGCAAGTAGTTCTACTTGGATTGGAACTATTAATGGCTTTGTAAGAGGTAAAGATGGAATTTTTTCCTTTGCTAATACTACCAACAATGGTAATAATTATGCTCGTGCAGTAGCTGTATGTGGCACTGGACTTTAAAATGCAAATAAAGTAGTATTACATAAAAGTAGTATCATATAGAAGAATTAAAAGAAAGGATACACCAGAATGAAGAGATTAGCAATTCAAAAGCAACCACATACGAACAAAAAAACTTCCAAAATTTCTGGAATTACTCTCATTGCTCTAGTAGTCACAATTTTGTTCTCTTATGACGAAAAAATAAAATGTAGTAATAGCAAAGGTTTCCTCCTACGAACAATTTAGTAAATTATAAAATTTTCACATATTTAAAAGATGAATTGTAAAAAATAATACAATGTCATCTTTTTTTTGAATTTATAATGAAAATTTA
>CALYAE010000087.1 GCA_944393435.1 uncultured Clostridia bacterium | reverse complement strand
ATGGCTTTAAATACTGATAATAAATATATAGACATAGAAGAATCATGTGAAAAATTAGAAAAACATTATATGTTAGTTTTCAAAAAGAAAAATAAAGAATATATAAAAATAATAAGACAATAATTTTAATGTCATGTGGAGGTTTATGATGGAAAAAATAATTAAAATAATAGCAGAAGAATTAAATATAAAAGAAAAGCAAGTAGAATCAGCAATAAAATTAATAGATGAAGGAAATACAATTCCTTTTATAGCCAGATACAGAAAAGAAGTAACAGGAGGACTAAGTGATGAAATTCTTAGGGATTTAGGAGAAAGATTAAATTACCTAAGAAACTTAGAACAAAGAAAACAAGAGGTAGTAAATTCAATTGATGAACAAGGAAAATTAACAGATGAAATAGTAAAATCAATTGCAATAGCCAAAACCCTTGCAGAGGTAGAAGATATTTATAGACCATATAAACAAAAGAAAAAAACAAGAGCAACAGTTGCAAAATCAAAAGGCTTAGAACCATTAGCACAAATAATATTAGATCAAAAAGAGCAAACACCAATAGAAGAAATAGCAAAACAATATATTAATATAGATAAATTAAGCCAAGAAGATAAAAATAATAAAGATAAAATTGTTGCAACTGGGCAAGATGCTATACAGGGAGCTTTAGATATTATAGCAGAAGATATATCAGATAATAGTAAATATAGAAAAGAAATAAAAAGCCTTTTATTTAGAGAAGGTTTAATTGTAACAAAAGCCGCAAAAGAAGAAGAAAAATCAAATTATGAAATGTATTATGATTATAGTGAAGCAATTAAATACATACCAAGCCACAGAATTTTAGCTATAAATAGAGGAGAAAAAGAAGAATTTTTAAAAGTAAAAATTGAAAAACCAGAAGAAAAAATATTAGCATATATAGAAAAAGACATAATAAAAGGACAAACACAATTTACTCAAATGCTAAAAGATACTATACAAGATAGTTTTAAAAGACTAATAGAACCATCAATAGATAGAGAAATACGTTCAGACTTAACTGAAAAAGCAGAAGAAAAGGCAATAAAAGTATTTGGACAAAATTCAAAACAATTATTATTAGGAGCACCAATAAAAGGAAAAACAGTAATGGGGTTTGATCCAGCATATAGAACTGGATGTAAAATTGCGGTAATAGATGAAACAGGAAAGGTATTAGATTATACAACAGTATATCCAACAGAACCACAAAATGATATAGAAAATGCTAAAAAAGAATTATTAAAATTAATAGATAAAGACAAAATAGATATGATAGCAATAGGAAATGGAACAGCTTCAAGAGAATCAGAAATGTTTGTAGCAGATATGATAAAAGAAGCAAAAAGGCCAGTAACATATGCAATAGTAAGCGAAGCGGGAGCCTCAGTATATTCAGCTTCTAAACTTGCAACAGAAGAATACCCAGATATTAATGTTTCAATAAGAGGAGCAATTTCAATAGCAAGAAGACTACAAGATCCATTAGCAGAATTAGTAAAAATAGATCCAAAAGCAATAGGAGTAGGACAATATCAACATGATGTAAATCAAAAAAAATTAGCAGAAAGTTTAGCAGGAGTAGTAGAAGACAGTGTTAACAAAGTAGGAGTAGATGTAAATACAGCAACACCATCATTATTATCATATGTAGCAGGAATAAACAATACAATAGCAAAAAATATAGTAAAATATAGAGATGAAAATGGAAAGTTAAAAAACAGAAAAGAACTATTAAAAGTTCCAAAACTAGGAAAAGTAGCATATGAACAATGTGCAGGTTTCTTAAGAATAATGGATGGAGATAATCCACTTGAAATAACGGCAGTACACCCAGAAAGCTATGAAGCAACAGAAAAACTATTAGAAAAAATAGGATTTGAAAAAAATGATATAAAAGACAAAGAAAAATTAGAACAATTAAGAAATAAATTAAAAACAGTAAACATTCAACAAATGGCAAATGAATTACAAATAGGAGAAATGACTTTAACAGATATAATTCAAGAATTATCAAAACCAGGAAGAGACCCAAGAGAAGACATGCCAAAACCAATTTTACGTTCAGATGTATTGAAAATAGAAGACTTAAATGAAGGAATGGTTTTAACAGGAACAGTAAGAAATGTAATAGACTTTGGAGCTTTTGTAGATATAGGTGTAAAACATGATGGTCTAGTACATATATCCCAAATGAGTGATAAATTTATAAAAAATCCTTCAGATATAGTTTCAGTTGGAGATATAGTAAAAGTCAAAGTTATAAAAATAGATAAGGATAGGCAAAAAGTTGGGTTATCAATGAAATTATAATAAATTGAAGAATGATTAAAATTAGCCGTTAAATAGGAAGATAACATTTCATTTTTTAAAATTTCTCTGTCAAGATAATTTTCATAGGAACTCTAAATATATTTTACGGCTCCCTTACAATGTAAGATTGAACTCTTTCCGTAAAATATTATTAAGAGTTCCTAATGAAAATTACTTTCCGTCAAAATTTTAAAAAATGAAATGTTATCTTCCTATTTGACTACTCTATATAAATAACGATTTGATAGTTGTGTAAATTAATATTTGTCTTGAATTTGTTTTATTTCGTCAAAGTGATTTTCTAAAATATCTAAAAATAAGTCGTCAAGTTCTGGATCAAATTGAGTTCCTCTGTTTTTCTTAAATTCATTTTTAACTACGTCTAGTGGTAAAGAATCTCTGTAAGATCTTTTAGAAGTCATAGCATCAAAGCTATCTGCAATAGCAGCAATTCTTGCAAAATAAGGGATATCTTCGCCTTTTAGGCCACTTGGGTAACCTGTTCCATCATATCTTTCATGGTGATGTTCAACAATTGGTATTATATCTTTAAAGATTGAAGCATTTGACAAAATATGAACTCCTATAGAAGGATGTTTCTTTATCTCTGCATATTCCTCATCTGTAAGTTTTCCTTCTTTTTGAATAATAAGGTCAGGCACTCCAATTTTACCAATGTCATGGAATAGACCGCCTATTCGCAAAGTTTGTAATTCTTGTTCTGATAAATTAACTTTTTCTCCGATTAATACAGAGAAAGCAGAGACTCTGTCAGAATGACCTCTGGTGTAACGGTCTTTGGCTTCAACAGTATATCTTAAAGTTTCAATACTTTCTAAATAGGCTTTTTCCAATTTTTTATTAGTATTTTTTAATTCTTCATTGATAGATTTAATTTCATTCATTTGTTCAATTGATTTTATTCCAGATTCAATTAATAGTAACAATTGGTCAAATTTATCACTTTTTTCGCAATATCCTTGAATATCTAATCTTCGTATGGTTTCGAGTGGAGGGGCTAAATCCTTGTGTCCTGTAAGTAACAGAATATATAATTCTTTGTTGAATTTTCTTATTTCTTCGACTACCTGGTCACCATGAAATGGAGTCATAATAAAGTCTAAAACCATTAAATCAAAATGTTCATTTTTTACCATTTCAATTGCTTGGCGAGGGTCTGTAACTCCTGTGAAATTATAACCAGATCTTTTTAGGAAAATAGAAAGCGAATCTATAATTCCTTGTTCATCATCAACAGCCAAAATTTTATAATTTCTATTAGGACTGTTAACTAGGTTTTGCATTGATTTTCTCATAAAATTCCCTCCTGTAATATGATTTATACAAAGTTTAGATATACATATATTTTATTTAAAACGTTGTATTTTAAATTTATTACAATCACATTATATTAATAAAGTTCACAAAAAGCAAGTTTTTTTGATAATTTTTTCAAAATGGAAAACATTGTCAAGTAGCACCTTTTAAGACTTCTATAATGGTAATATTATACTAAAAGTACAACCTTTTCCTTCTTCAGAATCAACAGTAATATTTCCATTAAAATGAGCCCTGATTGTTGAATATGACATATATAAACCAAGTCCTGTTCCATTTTTTCCTTTAGTTGTTATCATTTCCTTAAATAACTTATCCTTAACCTTTTCAGGCATACCACAACCATAATCTTTAACAGAAATAATAATATTATTATCTTTTTTCTCTACAATCAAATCTATAGTTTGTTCTGGTTTTCCATTATATGCTTGTATTGAATTTGAAATCATATTATTAATAACTTGAACTAAACTATTAACATCGCCTTTAATTATAGTATTTTCATCAGTTTTCATTTTTACATTCAAATACACAATAGCATTTTTTAATTCATGTTTCATTAAAATATCTACTCTTTTTAGCAATTCTTCAATTGAGAAAGATATTTCATTTTCAGTAGATAAAGTAACAGCTTGACCCTTTACGGCGGTAATAACATCTGACATATATTCAACATGAGTTTTAATTTTGGCAATCCAAGAGTACATATCTTTAGCAATATCATGATGATCTTGAGGAGTTACTTGAGGATCTTCAATAGAAGAATCATATTCTGTTACAAGGTCTTTCAAGCCTTCTGTAGCACCAGAAATTGACATTATAGGTGTTTTTAAGTTATGAGCAATACCACCAATCAATTGACCTAGTGATGCAAGACGTTCTCTTTCCATTAAAGTTTCTTGATTTTCACTAATAGTTTTTAAATCATTTATATGTTGGGTAACATCTTTAAAAAGAATAAGAATTCCTAAAAAAGATGAGTTGTTTGTTATACTTGATATTTCAACATGAAAATATTTGTCACTATTTTTTGAAGTTAGTTCAAAAGAATAAGTTTTATTTGTTTCCTGAGCTTTAATAATATATTCTCTAAAATGATCAACTTCAATTGTAATTAATTTTATTTTATTTAAAAGTTCAAAAAAATCTTTTCCTCTTAAATCTGAATCTTTTGCAGAAACCATAGACAAAAAAGTATGGTTAAAATCAATTACAGTATTATTAACATCTAAAACAATATATCCATCAGACATCTTATTAACTACAGTTTGCAGAGCTATAGGACTTACATTTAAAAAGTTAAATTTAAATATCGCAAGTGAGTAAAAAATAGCAGTAAATGTGAATGATATAGGTGTTATATAAATACTCATACTCACTCCAAATAACCCTATGATATTAATAATAAGAGGAATTAAAGTAACAATTATTAATAACATAGATTGTTTAGAAAAAAATCCTGAATTCTTAGTAGAATAACGTATTAAATAAATAATACCTATGAAAATTAGTATATATGTGTATAATGAATGAACTATAAAATAACTACCAAAAACAGTATCTTTATTTAAAATAGCATATTTCACATAAAATAAATGATGAAAATCATTTGTCCATAGTACAAGTAGAGAAATTACAGGTATTACAAATAATAATAAATATTTCTTTTTAAATTTAATTTTAGTTTTAGCAAAAGTCAAACCAAAGAAAAACATTGCAACTGGTAAAAAACAAGTACCAATATAAACAATAT
>CALYAE010000086.1 GCA_944393435.1 uncultured Clostridia bacterium | reverse complement strand
AGCTAAGGCAACGTTTAATGTTAAAGATAACATAAAGGATATTATAAAAAATAGTATCACTTTAACCATAAACATCACCACCCTTCCTACGATGCTTCGTAAAGATTGGTGGCAAAACCACATCTTCTTTATACTCCAAATTCTTTTGCATATTCTACAATACCATTTATTTTTGTATTACTTTCATTTAATTTTATAGCCATAAAATTTTTACTCGGCACATCAAAAGGTGGCTTTATTCCATATTCTATTGCTGGGACGTATCCAAACTTAGGATAGTAATTTTCACTCCCTAAAACCACAGAATAATGATACCCTAATATTTTAGCTATCCTATGCCCCTCTATTATTAGCTTACTTCCAACGCCTTGTCTTTGATATTCTGGTAATACACCTAAAGGCGCTAATGCTAGCTCTTCGCTTTCTCCTATTTTTATTTTAGTAAATAAAATATATCCAACTATTTTATCATTATCAACTGCTACTAAAGATAGTTCTGGAATAAAATTATTACCATTTTTTCTTAAACTTTCAACTAAATCTTGTTCATTTCCGTCACTATGATTTGCTGTTTCAAATGCTGTTTTTATAACATTATAAACTTCTTTATAATCATTTACATTTTCTTTTCTTATTACTATCATTTTGATCCTCCAATATATTTTTGCTTCTATTTTTCATATAGCTACTCCTTTTGGATAGATTATATATTTCATAATTATTTTTTTAGTTGCAATCCATCCTTAAATGCCTCTCCTACTCTTTCTGTAACTTTATAATATCCGTGAGTATATGGATCAAAGCTAATTGCATTCACAAGTTCAATGTCAACATTATCTCCATTCATTACCTTTTCATCAGCAGTTACATTTACTACTTTTCCTGGATCTATGTCAAGTATTTGGACACCAATATTATCATTTTATAAAGTGTTGCCTCACTTTACACTACCACTTTTATCTTAATTCCTAAAACACCATACTGTTGTTCTTTTTCTGGTGAATAGATTTTATACATAGCTTGCGTTTTTCTAGTTATTTCTCCTTCTTTATCTTTTATTTTTATATAAAAAGCATTCTTTATCATGTGAATATATTACTCCTATTGCTTGCAAATAAGAATATATGATTGTTGAGCCTACAAATTTCATCCCTCTTTTTTGTAAATCTTTTGATAGATTATCAGATAGTTCTGATGTAGTTTTTCCTATTTCATAAACAACTTCATCTTTTGTAAATGTTGTTAAATACTGATAAAATGAACCATATTCTTTTTGTATGCCTTTAAATATTTTTGCATTATTGATACTAGCTTTTATTTTTAATTGATTTCTGATTATTTTTTTATTAGACAAAAGTTCTTTTATTTTTTCATCATCATATTTTACTATTTTATCAATATCAAAATTATCAAATGCTTTTCTAAAATCTTCTCTTTTATTTAATACACATTCCCAAGAAAGTCCTGCTTGAAAAGATTCTAATATTAACATTTCAAATAAATATTGTTCATCAAAATTGGGTTTACACCATTCTTCATCATGATATTTTACATACAATTCATTTTTTAAATTACACCATTTACATCTTTTCATAATGCATACCTCTCTTTGGATTAAATAAAAACATGGACTCATATTATCAATTTTATTTTTTTGTTCTTACTTTTTAAATATTAAAATTGCTTTTGCTGTTCCTGTAATTGACATAGTAATTAACTCATAACCTTCTTGTAACATTTCATTTGCTTTTGCTTCTACTCTTTGTGCCATATCATCTGCTTTTGGTAAATATTCTATAACAACTGTTTTATACATCTTTTCACCCCCTAACTATTTACAACTTATAACTTTATTTAATTATTGACTTATACTGTCTGTAAAATCTTTTATGTCTGAATCTGATGGATTTTCTCTAAATCTTTGTCCATCTTGCCAATTTCCACCATTTGCTTCTTCAGCAAGTAAGGCTCCACTTCTACCTAAACCTGATGATGAAGAAGTACAAAATGGAATTACTGTTTTTCCATTAAAGGCATTTGCTTTTACAAATGTATCAACTGGCCATGCTGCGATTCCCCACCAATTTGGATATCCAAGAAACACAATATCATAATCCTCCATATTATTTACTGTTTCTTTTATCTCTGGCCTTGCATCTTGATTTTGCTCTTCTAATGCTATATCTACCAATACATCGTGTTCTAATGGATAATCTTCTTTTGCTTCTATTCTAAATATATCTGCTCCTGTATTTTCTGCAATTAATTGTGCTACATATTGTGTATTTCCTAAAACTTCTCCATTTACAATTACTGTACTGTTTTCTTCATCTTGTCTTTTCCTATTAATTGCCATAACTCCTAAAATCAATAATACTATTACAACAATAACTATGATCATAAAGTTATTTAATTATTTATTTTTGAGAATCTAAATCTGGTTTCATCGATACATAGCTTGCAAGTTTTGTAAATACTGACTCATTCATTAGTCCCTTATCTCCATGTCCTAATGGATACCATGCCTGAATCTTGATATCTTCTTTTGCTAAGAATTTCTTCATTTCAGTTTGTGGATAATATGGATGTGCTTCTGTTTGTAATACTGTTGGTCTTATCTCACAATTATTAAGTATTTCTTGTATTCCTTTTTCATCAAAGTTAGATAAACCAATTGCTCTTACTTTTCCTTCTTTATATGCCTTTTCCATTACTTTATAGCCTTTCATATAATTTCCAGCTGGTTGATGGATTAGCAATAAATCTATATAATCTGTGTCTAGTCTTTTTAAAGTTCTTTCTACTTGATCTTCTTCTTCATAAAAAGCTGGCCATAATTTTGTTTCCAAAAAGATTTCTTCTCTTGGAATTCCTGATTTTTTAATTCCTCTTCCTACACCTTTTTCATTCATATAAGCATTTGCTGTATCTATTAGCCTATATCCATCTTTTAAAGCATTATATACTGCATTTTCTGCTTGGTCACGTGTTCGCATAAATGTTCCTATTCCTAACATTGGCATTTCTACGCCATTATTTAATTTTGTTTTTTCCATAATACAATCTCTCCTTTATTTTTTTATTTCCTCATTTTCTTATCTCTTTCCTCATTTTCTTATCTCTTTCTTGACTATTATAATCTTTTGCATTATAATTATAATTGTCGGTAGTAACTATCGGTCAATAGTTTTTTTGAATTTTTTAAATTTTTAGGAGTGATTATTATGTATTCAATGAAAGAAACTTGTGAAAAAGTGAATATGAGTTATGAAACTCTAAAGTTTTACTGCAATCAAGGCCTTATCCCTAATGTTAAAAGAGATAAAAATAATTACCGTATATTTGATGATTATAATGTAGCTTGGATTATCTCATTATCTTGTTTAAAAAATTGTGGTATGTCTATTTCTGAGATGAAAGATTATTTAGCTTTATGTTTAAAAGGTGAATCTACAATTCCAGAAAGACAAAAAATATTAGAAGCCAAAAGGAAATCGTTAGTTGAAAAACAAAAAGAACTGCAAAATAGCATTGATTATATTGATTGGAAACAAGATTTTTATAATGATGTTTTAAGTGGCAAGACCAAATATAAAAGTAATCTTATTAACCTTGATTAGTAAGTTTTTAGTATGCATTAGAACCATTGGGGACTGTCCCCATTGGTCCTATTTTTCTATATCAATTAGTTCATATTGTCTTGAACCTGCACCTAATTTTTCGGCTGTTTCAATAATATGAATTCCTTTCTTTTCTTCAATTCTTTGGATTAATTTTTCTTTTCCTGGATCATTTGAATTGTAAATAATATCAATACATGCTTGATCAATTGCCACTGGATCAGTACTTGCTAGAATTCCTATATTTTTCATGCAAGGAGCAGATGCATTTGAATCGCAATCACAATCTCTAGAAATATTTACCATTGCATTAATATATGCAATATTTCCATGGAAATATTTGTGTACACTGCTTGCTGCATCTCCCATAGATTTTACAAAAGATATTTGTTCTGTTTGGAACATATCTTGGTTTGGATCTCCTGCCCCATGAATATATGCTTTTCCATAAGAAGATGCACAACCAATAGATAATTGTTTTAGTGCTCCTCCAAATCCTCCCATTGCATGACCTTTAAAATGGGATAACACAAGCATAGAATCATAATTTGCTAAGTTTTTTCCAACATAATTCTTTTTTATTTGTAATCCATTTGGAATTTCTAATTCCATGTCTGGTCCTTCTGCATCCATAATATCTACATGGAAATATTTTGTCCATTCATGCTCATCCATTAATCCTCTATGTTTTTCTGTTGTGTTTCTTTCCCCATTATAAGCAGTATTACATTCTACTACTGTACCATTTACTTTTTCTACTAATTCCTTTACAAATTCTGGCCTTAAATAGTTTTGATTTCCTTGCTCTCCAGAGTGTAGTTTTACTGCTACTTTACCTGGTAAATGAATTCCTAATTTTTCATAAATATTTACCATACTTTCTGGTGATATTTTACTTGTAAAATAAACTTTTGATTTTTCCATTTTAAAATTTCCTCCTTATTTATTTTTATTTTTCTAATTGATTATATTGGCTGTTTTCTACTGGCTCACACCATTCATTATTTGTATTTTCTCCTGTTTTCGTTAATGGATTTAAATATGAATTTCCTATCCTAAAATTTTATTTTAGATTATGGTTTTTCTGTAAAGTCTTTTCTGATACCGTTTTCTATCTCGTCATATAAATTGATTTTGTGGTTTAATCTCTCTAGGGTTTCATTAATATTTTTCTGCTTTTCTAGTAATTTTCCTCTTTGCTTTTCTAATAATTCTTTTCTTTCTGCTACTGTTTCTTTTCCTTGCTTAAATAATTTCTAATTCCACTTTCTGTTCTTGGAACAGTTGGAATTAGCCCTTCTTTTTCGTAATATCTTATGGTATCTTGTGTTAAATCATATTTTCTACTTACTTCTGCTATTGTCATATTTTCACCTTCTTATTTAAGGTATCACTTAGAGTTAGCTCCAAGTCAATAGTTTTTTTAAATTTTCTTTCATATTTTTTATAAGATATTGAAAGCATAAGAATTAATCCTTCTGATTGCTTATATCTATAAAGAATTATAACATACTTAGTAGATAGATAATATATACAATAATTAGAAGAAATCCTCTTTTTCTATCTAATTCATTATTTTTATTGATTGTTGCTATAAATTGTAAATAAATCGTTACTGCTATTAGAATGAAAAGACTGCTATTAAAATCAGTTGTGAATGTTAGAGGATTAATAATGGCTCCTAACCCTATTAATAACCATAAGTTTAAAATATTAGAACCTGTTATATTCCCTAGTAATAAATCTCCTTCATTTTTCCTAGCTGCTATAATTCCAGTTATAATTTCCGGCAGGGCGGTTCCTATTGCTACAACCGTCATTCCTATTAGTCTTTCAGATAAGCCTAGCCTTTGAGCAATTAGGATGGAATTGTCTACAACAAAATCAGAACCAAATTTTAATCCCAAGATTCCAAGTAGAAAGAAAATAATGACACCCCAAATTGATTTTAGCTGTTTTGATTCAACATCTTTTATAATTTCATCGTCCATTTGTTTATTTTTTAACTTTTTTTCTTCATAAATGGTATAAATGATGTAAGAGGCTGTACATAAAAGTAATATGATTCCTTGCCATCTATCAATGATATGGGTTTGCCCTAATTTGGTGGTATTGCCTAAAAATAAAAGTAGTGCCATGGCACCAATACTAATAGGAAGGTGTCTTTTTATAATTCTATTATCAAATTTGACTGGTCTTACTAAACTTGAAAGGCCAATTACAAATAAGAAATTACAAATACAACTACCAATAGCATTTCCGATGATTAAATCAGAATGTCCATCTATTGCAGATGTGATAGTAATAAAAATTTCTGGAAGCGAAGTTCCCACTGCCACTATTGTTAGTCCTATTAGCATTTCAGATAATCCAAATTTTTTGGCAATGCTACTTGCTGCTTTTACCAGTAAATCAGCTCCTTTTACTAGTAAAATAAATCCTATTATTATAAAAATAATTTCCCATATCAAATGAATTTACTCCTTCCTATCAAATGCTACTTCTCATCTAGAATATCTGATTTTAGTATGTGCAAAATAGATTTCTTTCATTCCATAAAAGTTAAATATATGATATAATGCATTCAAATAAAAAACAAGAAGAATAGAGGAATTTTTTATGACTAGTTTTCTATTAAAAATAATTGCAATGATTAGTATGCTAATTGATCATATTGGAAATGCTTATCTAAAACACACTACTGGAATGAATGTAATAGGAAGAATTGCCTTTCCTATTTTTGCTTTTCAAATTTCAGAAGGTTATATTCATACCAAAAATCTTAAGAAGTATTTTTTTAGGTTATTTTGTTTTGCCTTAATTTCGCAAATTCCTTATATGTTATTTCTTTCTACTTATACAACTAATATTTATTCTTTAAATATCTTTTTCACCTTATTTTTAGGATTACTTGCTATTTTTTGTTATGATAAAGTGATGGCTACCTCTTCTTCCTTCATAAAAAATCTAAAAATAAGTAAATCTACAAAAATAATGCTTGCTATTTGTCCTGCCATATTTTTAGGAATTCTTGCAGAAATTTGTAAAGTAGATTATGGTTTTTTTGGTATTGCCATCATTTTTTTATTTTACATATTTAGAAATCGTAAAGTTTGGATGTGCATTTCTTTTATTTTAGCTTGCATCATAAAGTATGGGCTTAACATTTTAAGTTATGGTTACCCATATTTATATAGTTTATTATGCCTATTTACCATTTTACCTATTATCTTTATTTGTTTGTATAACGGAAAACAAGGTAAAAAGATAAAGTATTTTCTTTATGCGTTTTACCCTGTTCATTTATTGTTATTATATTTAATTTTTGGAGTTTTTAATCTATCATTTTAAGAACTATTTTTGGGTTGCAAAATTAATTCCTCTTGCTACAACACTTGACATATTTTCAATTAAATCATCAATTTCTTTTGGTGTTACAATAAAATTATATTCTGCTGGTTGCAAAACATCTTTAATCATTTGATATTTATCTTCTTCTTGTAAGTGGTTTAAAAAGTCATTAGAATGTGCTTCTTCTTGTAGTTTTTGAATAAATAAATCTAAACTATCGGCTGCAATTGTTGCCGCTTCTACTACTGTGGGAACTCCTATTGCGATTACTGGGATACCAAGTGTTTCAATGGTTAACTCTTTTCTTTTATTTCCTACTCCTGCACCTGGAACAATCCCAGTATCTGCAATTTGAACAGTACTACTAATTCTTTCAATACTTCTGGATGCTAAAGCATCAATCACAATTAATAATTTTGGATGAGTATTATCCACAATGCCTTTTAAGATTTCTAAAGTTTCTATTCCAGTAGTTCCAAGCACTCCTGGTGATACCGCACTTACTGGTCTTGTTCCCTCTTTTAGCACTTCTGGCATATAGTTTAGCAAATGTCTTGTAATATCAATATCTTGAATTACTTTTGGGCCTAAACTATCAGGAGTAACATATAAATTGCCAAGACCAACTACTAAAATATCTTCTTGATCACTAATTAATTGTCCTATTAAAACTTTTAATTCTTTCGTGACAGCCTCTGATGCTTTTTGAATTTCGTCTTCGCCTGCTATTTTTAAATTTTTAATATCTACTGTAATATAATTACCTTTTTTCTTTCCAATAGCCTGTTCTCCATTTTCATTTAATATTTTTACTCTCGTAATTTGAATATCTTCCCCAAAGCTCTCTTCTTGTGTTTGAATTCCATCTACTTCTTCTGCAATATGATTGGCCTTACGGTATAAATCACGTCTTTCTAAGGCTAAGTCTGTTCTAAAATTCATCATAAAAAATATACCACCTTTTCTATCAATAAATTTGTAGTTTCTTTTATTGTTTGAAAATTTGGTATACTTTATTCATTTTTTTAAAATTTTATTGCTCGTTTAAACATTGTGTATATAAACAAACAGCATCTTTAAAACCTCGTTTATAATTTTTTTCGCTATAATAAGCAATTTGTAGTTCATAATTTTCTATTAATAATTCTATTTTGTGAATGACATCTTCTTTTTCTATATTTTCTACTTTCTGAAATCCTTTGATAACGGCTTGCTGTATTTCTTCTAATTTTACTTCATTTAATTGTTTTTTTAGAGTTTGTCTATCTTGTTTGGTTTGTTGTTCCAATTCTTCTTGTCTTGCTAAATAAATTTTGTCTAATAAATCTAGTTTTTGGTTAATTTGTTCTGTTAGATCCATTTTCTTTCCTCCTTTCACATTTTTGTTTTTTAAAATTTAACTTTATGTTTCTATTTTTATTATAACAATAACTTTAGTTTTTATACAATGCTTTTTTTAATAAAATCTATTTTTTTATGTTTCCTAATATAAAAATGAGATAATGTTTAATTATTTTTCCTTTTTTGGCAATCATATTTTACTCTTATAGTGTATTTATTGTTTTTTAATATGTGTATATAATTTAATTAATAATTTTTATATACAAGTAATCTAGATGAAGGTGGAAATAAAAAATGAAAAACGATTTAGAAGTAGGAAATAGAATAAGAGCAATTCGAGAAGAACTTAATATGACTAGAAGTGTATTTTCTGAGAATATTAACATTTCTGAGTCTTATTTAACTCAATTAGAACTAGGTCATAAATCTCTTGGAATGAATACTTTACTTGCCATTTGTAAATATACCAATTGTTCTGCTGATTACCTTTTATTTGGAAAAGAAGAAAATAATCAATTAAATCATAGAATTATTCGTATTCTTAGCGATCTTTCTCCCAATGCTTTAAACCTTGCTTATGAGATGATTCGTTCTATCAAAAACCATTCCGACTTTTAAATAGATACATAAAATGCCAACATGATTACAATCTTGTTGGCATTTATTTTTTATTTTTACTTTGAACAATACTTGCAAAGAATTGCTTCTAATCCAATTTCTAAATCAATGAGCCCTACTTTATTTTTTGCATCTAACTGAATCAATTCTTCAAGTATTTTACGTAATTCTTCTGTTTCAAAATAATTAGCTTGCATTTTATATTTGCTAACCAAAAATAATTGGTTCGGCTTTAAATTCATACTTTTGGCTACATCTTCCCCATTTTTTGTTGCGATCTTTACTATGTATAGCTTCTTAAAATGGTTGTACAAAGTAATTAAAATTTTTTGAATTGGTTCTTTATTAGCAATTAGACCATTTAATACTTCTAATGCTTTTCTAATTTCTTTTTTTCCTAGGTTATCTGTTAAATCAAAAATAATAGCTTGTATTTGCTTGATACAAAGTTGATCAATATCTTGTTTGGTAATATTTCCACCTGTTCCTTTGTATTCAATTAATTTTCTTGTTTCATTCATTAAATCTTGCATGCTAGTTCCACAACATTCCACTAAATATCTAGCATTACTGTCTTCTAAGGTCACTTGATAAGCCATGCAAACTTTTTCCAAATTAGAAATTAACTCTGGTAATTTTAGAAGAGGAAATTCTTTTACTTCTCCTAGCTTTTCAATAGTTTGATATAATATATTTTTGTCAGCTTCTTGTTCTACAAAAATAAGTTCTATACTATTTTGTAACTCTTGTTGATTTTCCTGTAAATAGTTTGCTATTTTTTCTGTTAAAGGTAGTTTTTCTTCTAAGGCTGTTTTCTTTTTCTTTGCATCTGTTTTTGCTTTACTTGCAGTCTTTTTTTCTTTTTTAAAAAGTCCTGTGTTTTTAGCAACTATCATTTTTTTAGAAAATCCAAAGGCAGGAGTTTCTAGATCAGAAATTAATCGTTCTACATTATTTTCATCTATTTGGATATAATTAATTCCTTGAAGTAGTTGTCCAAATTCTTTTTTCATTTTTTTTAGTCTTGTTTCTAACAGATACGTTTCTTCCCCATATAATAAACAAACACTCAATTTTTTTCCTTCTTTCTAGCAATTTATAGCTTTGAGGCAAATTTTGCAGAATGAGCATGGCAAATAGCTGCTGCCATGCTGTCTGTTGTATCATCTAATTTTGGAAGATGATCTACTTTTAAAATTGTTTTTACCATTTTTTGTACTTGAATCTTGTCTGCTCTTCCATATCCTACTACTGCTTGTTTAATTTGAAGAGGTGTATATTCAAAAGTAGGAATATTTTTTCTGCAACCTACTACTAATATGACTCCTCTAGCTTGTGCTACATTAATTGCGGTTTTGGCATTGTTATTAAAAAACAATTCTTCTACTGAAATAGCATCTGGATGATATTGGTCTATAATTTCTTCTAAATCATTATTTAATTTTAATAATCGAAGCGGGAAAGATTCTCCCGCTTTCGTTAAGATAGCTCCTGAAACAACTAAACTAAATTTATTTCCTATATAATCAATCACACTATACCCTGTAATTGCAAATCCTGGGTCTATTCCTAAAATTCTCATGATGACACCTTTTTTCTATTTATTTTTATAGTAATTCGTAATAATACGGAATACTTCAGCGACTGACCACCCTTGTGCAAAAGCTCCTTTTGCTATATATGGCTTTTCTGAATCATAGAGTTCAGAAATACTTCCCACAGTGGAACGATGATACATTTCCTCATAAAAAACAGTCTCTGCTTTTTTTACAAATTTTTCATACTCTTCTTGTAACTGTTTCTTTTTCATTTTACTAGATTCATGTAAAATGATATTTTGGAAAGCATCTGCATAAATACCAAGTAGCCATGGCCAAGTAATTCCTTGGTGGTAACTCATATCTCTTTTGATTTGGTCGCCTTCATAAATGGAGCGATATCCGTTTTCTCCCTTAGCAAGGGTTTTTAACCCATAAGGAGTTAGTAATTTTTTGCTAACTGTTTCCCATACTTGTTTTGCAATCTCAGAACCTGGGTCTATAATTGGATAATGCAATCCTATCGCAAATAATTGGTTTGGCCTTATTTTGCTATCTCCTAGAACATCATCTAAACTCTTTCTTTTTTTGTTATAAAACTTTGCCTTAAAACTTTTCTGACACTTATTGGCTAAGTTAGTATATTTTTGTACCAACTCTTTTTCTTTATATAATTTAGCATACTCTATCATAATTTTTAAAGCATTATACCATAAACTATTAATTTCAACTGCTTTTCCATTTCTTGGTGTCACTACAATATCTCCAATTTTGGCATCCATCCAAGTATTTTGGATATGTGGCGTTCCAGATTGCAAAAGCCCATCTTCTGGGTCTAAATGAATATTGTTTCCATCTAGGTCAATTCCTGCAATATAGCTTTCTATAATCTTTTTTAAAACTTCATACATTTGATTTTTTAAAAATTCAAAATCATGTGTATATTCTACATATTTTCTAACCTGTTCAAATAATAATAAAGAAGCATCTACACTATTATAAAGTTGTCTATTATCATAACCAGAATAACCATTTGGTACTAATCCATATTTGATATCACGAATACAAGTAAGTAATACCTCTTTTGCCATTTTAAATCTTCTTGGAATCAAGAAAATTCCTTCAAAGGCAATTAGGGTATCTCTTCCCCAATCCAAAAACCATGGATAACCTGCAATCATGCTATATAGAGCAAAAGAAGGTCTATATACAATAAAGTTATCTGATGCAATAATGTAATCCCTCATCCATGTTTTATATTTTTCCTCATATTCTTTTTTAGGATCAATTAAATAAGAATCATATAAATCACTTGTAATACGAATAATTTCTTGATTAATTAAATTTCTGCCATCTAATTCATCAATGTTTTCTTCTAAAGAACATACAAAAGAAATATATTTTTCTTCTCCATTTCTTAGTTTTACTTCAAAAACTCCTGGTACTACAAGGTTTTCCTCTGCCTCTTGGCCTCTTTTTTCTTCTTCTACATAATACATATTGCGGAAAATATCATTTTGATGTTCTATGTATTTTCCTTCTGATAATTTCATATAGATTGGAGTTTGGCCTTGATGATTTACCACTATTTTTACTTTCTGCTCTTTTACTTCTTGCTTTACCATAAAATTTGCATTTGGAGTTGCTGCGTGAAAATCTCTAAAATGAATAATGGGAGCAATGGTAAATTTACTTCTTTTTTCATTATTTTGAATGTGATATAACACACAAACTGTATTTTTTCCATAATCCATACAAATGAACTTTTTGATGATGGCTCCATCTACTTGGTAGGTAAAAATAGGAATATACTCTTTCTCAAAAGAAGTTAGGTATTGATACCCCTGTGAAATATAGTTTTTTCCCATATTACTATAAAGTGGATATTCTTTTCCCCCACTTTCAAAACATTCATCTACTTTAGATAAAATTAAATGACGATTTCCTGGTGGATTTAAAGGTGTTACTAAAAGTCCATGATATTTACGAGTATTAATTCCTAAAATAGTAGAACTGCTATAACCTCCAATTCCATTGGTAATAATCCAGTCTTTTTTTATTCCATTTTCTAAAGTTAAATCTTTGTCTTGGTATTTCATCTGTACTCTTCCTCCGCTATTTCTTTTGTTAGCTTTTTGTTTTAATGTTTACTTTTATGTTTTTGTTTGCTTTTAGATTCTACTGGCTTTTGGGATTTTTTCTTTTCTGCTTTTTTAGTCTGTTTTTCTGCTTTCTTTTGTTCCTGCCTTTTTTCTTTTTGGATTTGTAATGATTCTTTTTCTGTATTTTCTATTGGTATACCAGCTTTTACTTTCATTTTCATTTCTGCCTCTTGGATGGATTCTATTCTTTCCCTATACTTCTTAGCAAATTTACTTTCTCCTCTTGGTTTTTCTTTTTTTGTTTTTCTCATGTTATCATTTTTGCTACTTTCTTTTAGAGATTTTTTAGCTTCTTTTAATCGGTCATTTAATAATACGTATTTCGTATCATTTTGCATATCTTTGAACTTTAGATCATCACAAATTAGCTGAATGATAGATGCTGCAATTGCATCTGGGTTATGTCTTATATATTCTCCTCCTGCAATATGAGAAATATCTCTTTGCATTAAATTAACTCCTTCTGCTTTTGCCTTACTACTATCAATTTCTACCAAATCCTGTCCTTGCATATTATATTTTCTAATATATTCAGGAATGAGTTCCCCTGTATCATAAATACAGTATTCAATCACTCCTTTTCCTGTATGTTCATGAATTGCTTTAATATGATCTGATAAAGAATAAGAATCGGTTTGTCCTGGCTCTGTCATTAAATTACTTACATAAATTTTAAAGGCTTTACTTTCTTTAATTGCTTTGGCAACCCCTTTTACTAAAAGGTTAGGAATTACATTGGTATATAAACTTCCAGGTCCAATCACAATAGCATCAGCTTCCATAATTGCTTCTATAACACCTGGTGCTACTTTGCAATTAGTAGGATTGATAAAAATTCTATTAATCTTACTTGCCTTAGAATTCACAATTTGAGGAATTTTGTCCCTACTTTCAATTACAGTTCCATCTTCTAATTCTGCACATATTTGAATTGGTTCTAATGTAACAGGAAGTACTTTGCCTGTTATATTTAAAATGGATTTAGTTTGTTCAATAGATTGTGCAAAATCCCCACAAAGTTCCTTCATTCCTAAAAAATAAATATCTCCAAAAGATAAATCACGAAGTCTACCTTGTTTAAATTGTAAATTCATGAGTTTTTCCATTTTATCTTCATCTTCAGAAAGGGCAACTAGACTTTCTTTAATATCATCTAATGGCATTGCCTCTAACATTCTTCTAGATTCTGGGATGATTTCTCCATAATCTGATACAGTAACAATAGCTGTTAAATTATCTGTATAATTTTTTAATCCTTTTAAAACAGAATTTAAACCAGTTCCGCCACCAATTGCAACAATCTTTGGCCCTTGGTCATATACTTTTTTATTATAAATCAAGCTATTTACTTTTGCTTTACTATCTTCTATTCTATCATCTGTTTCTTGGACTAATAATTCTAGAGTCCTTTTTTGCATCTGAACCATTCCAATAATAACAAAAACAAAACCTACTACAAAGCACAAAATAATCTTAGCAAGAGGCATAAAATCCAGCCTATCTCCTGTTAAGATTTCTGCCATACCATAACAAGCAAGTACAATTCCTATTAATATCAATAACATCCATCGTTTCATTTTAGTACTAGAACGAAACCATCTAAAAAAACCTTTCATCTTTAAAATTCTCCTAACAATTTAATTTCTAATTCTATATTTTTCCCTGTTTGTGTTGCTACTTCTTGTTTTACATGTTCTATCACTTGTAATACTTCTTTTGCTGTCGCTTTTCCTAAATTGATAATAAACCCTGCATGAAGTTCAGAAACTTGAGCATCTCCTACTCGATAGCCTTTTAAGTTACAACTGTCAATTAATTTTGCGGTAATAAAATCAGTTCCTCTTTTAAAAGTACTACCTGCTGATGGATACTTAAGTGGCTGTTTTTCTTGTCGGCTTTTAGCATATTCATCCATTTTTGCTTTTATCTGCTCTTTTTTACCGTTTGGTAGCTGTAAAATTGCTTGTATAATCGTCCATGGTTTTGTAGAAAAAATACTATGTCGATAAGAAAAGTCACATTGTTCCTTAGGAATAGTTACCAAATTCTGATTTTCATCTAAATAGGTAACTTCCTTTATCATATCTTTCATTTCGTTGCCATAGGCACCAGCATTCATATAAACTGCTCCTCCTAATGTTCCTGGAATACCAGCTGCAAACTCAAAACCTGATATTTCTTTTTTTAAAAGTATTTGAGCAAGTTTTCCTAATAAAACTCCACTTCCTACTGTTATTTTTGCATATTCTTGCTCTTTTTGTATGGTTAATTCCTCAATTGCAATTTTTAATACAATTCCTCTAATTCCTTTATCTCCTACCAGTACATTACTGCCATTTCCTAAAATGGTAAGTAATATTTCATTTTCTTTTGCAAACTGCATAGTTGCTTTCACATCTTCTAGTTGTTTTGCCACTACATAAAAATCTGCTGGCCCACCAATCTTAAAATTGGTATGTTTATTCATTGGTTCATCTATCATTACTTTTGCTGTTTTTAACTCTTTAGTTAGCAATTCATAGATTTTTTGTTTTTCCAATGGATAATATCCTCCTCATTTTTATTTTTCATTTCTAAATTTTATCATTTTTGCATATATATTACAAGGGTAAAATTTTAAAAAAAAAGAAATTTTACAGTTTCGGGAAGTGAAAGTGCCCTAGAAATGGGATAATGCTAAAAAAATCAATAAAAACCTCTTGCAAATTTTGTAGAATAATGTATAATTAAAGTATAGTTAAAAATAAAAGGAGGAAATCATTATGTTTTGTAAACAATGTGGGAAACCAATAGATGATGGGCAAGATCTTTGTGAAGATTGCAAAGCAAATCTAAACCAAAATCAAAATGCAAATCCAAATAATGGTCAAACTATTAATGTAAATGTAAATAGTGGTAACACTAATACTAATCCTAATGCAGCACAAAAATCTAAAATCGCTGCTGGATTACTAGGAATTTTCTTAGGTTCTTTAGGTGTTCATAATTTCTATTTAGGATTTACTGGAAAAGCAGTTGCACAATTATTAATTTCTATTTTAAGCTGTGGAATGTTATCTTGGGCATCTGCTATCTGGGGATTAATCGAAGGAATTATGATTTTAACTGGAAGCATTAATGTAGATGGAAACGGAAATCCATTAAAAGATTAATTGTTAGGAAATGATGGATGAATCGATTAAAAAACGGTATAATTTTAATGATATTAATTAGTTTTTTATGTTTCGTAATAGTGATGCCAGTAAGTTGTCTTTTTAAAACACTTACTGGCATTTCTTGTCCTGCTTGTGGAATGACTAGAGCTTTTTTAGCAATGCTTCGCTTTGATTTTTTATCTGCTATTTATTACAATATTTTAAGTATTCCTTTGGCTATTTTTTTGGCTTATGCTATCATCAGACTTATCATAGACTTCATTCAAAATCATTCTACTTTTCTTGAAGGAGTTCTAAAATTTTTACAAAAATATTATCTCATCATTTTACTACTTTTAGGAATTAGTTTTCTTTTTAATAATCTAAAATAATCTTATTTCAAAAACATTTTCACCATTTTTAATTTTGCCTTAGTATAAGGCATATATCTCACTTCTAAATCAATCCAATTGTGAAAGTAAGATTCTAACTTATTTTGCTGTATCAATAACAAATCGCCCTCCGATAGTAATAATGCTATCACTTCTTTTTCTTTAAATAGTTTTTCAATTTTTTCAATAATTTTAGTAGAAAATAGCATCTAATACTGTTTGCATAGTTCCTATGTTTTTTAATGCTTCCTATTTTTAGTTTATGTTTTAATCTTTAAGATCATATCAAAAAAAAGACTAACCATTCTATTTTCCTGAACAGTTAGTCTAATATGATTCATTTTATTGTGCAATAATTAAAAATACGTAGTAGCTAACACATACAGCACCTGAAATAATAACTGCACCTACTTCTAATGCTCTAGAATCTTTTTTAGCTTCTTTGTCACTATTTTCTTTTTTATCTTTGTAATATGCTGAAATAACTGCAATAATAATTGCTAAAATAGCGATTGCATAAGATGGTAATCTAAAGTCTGCAAAAAATGACATAATTACGCCTACAATACCAACAATAAAAGATAATAGTCCTATCATACGTTTTCCTCCTTTTTCTTTTGTCTATTTATGTCTGCATTATATCATTGTGCTTTTTATTTTGCAATATTTTTTCGAAAATTGCTATTTTTCTTTTACAACTTCAATTGCTTTTTGCAATTGTGTATCTTCTTCTTTGGTTAGTTGTAACTTTTGTTTGGCTTCCTCTGACAAATCAACTTCTACATCTGGTGTAATTCCAATTTCATGAATCGCATTCCTATTTGGTGTAAAATACTCATTTGTTGTAATTTTAAGTCCACTACCATCTGATAATTGATGTAATTCTTGAATAACTCCTTTTCCATAAGTTGTCATTCCTACAAGAGTTGCTTTTCCATTTTCTTTTAATGCTCCTGCTAAAATTTCAGAGGCACTTGCTGAATATTCATTGGTTAATAATACAATTGGCATATTGATAATTGGATCTTTATTAGATTTGGTAATTTCTTCTTTTCCTTGTTTATCTGTTGTAATTAATAAAGTAGACCCCTTATCTGTAATCATTTCAGCAATTTCAATACATTCATCTACAATTCCGCCACCATTATTACGAATATCTATGATAAGCCTTGTAATTCCTTGTTCCTCAAGTTCTAAATATTTTTCTTTGAACTCATCGGCACATCCGCCTTCAAAATCAGAAATAGCAATATAACCGATAGAATCTTCTAACACTTCTGTTGTAATATGGCTAATTAATACTTTTTGTCTTGTAATTTCAAAGGTCATGGTTTCAGTTCCTCTTAAAATTTCTAATGTTACTTTAGAACCCTCTTCTCCTTTAATTTTACTAGATGCTTCGTCAAGTTGTTCTCCTGTGTAAGTTTGACCATCTACTTTAGTAATAATATCTCCTGGTAAAATACCTGCTTTTTGGGCTGGTGAATCTTCTATTGGGTTTAAAACAAGAATTGCATTTTTTTCTGTGTCTAAGGTCATATAAATTCCGATTCCTACATAGTTTCCATTTGTTTCTTGCATAATATCTTCCATCTCTTCTTTGGTGTAATAAACTGTATAAGGATCTCCTAAGCCTGCAATATAGCCTTTGATTGCTCCTTCTATTAGATCTTCGTCATTAATCTCACCAATATACTTTTTTTCTAATTCACTTCTAAATCTAGAAAGAGTATATTCTAAACCACTTAAAGAATCGGTAGTGATTTTACTACCAATGTTTCCTGCAGTTTGTAAGTATTGATATGTTGCAAATGCTGTTAATAAAGTTGTTACAATAATAACAATTAAGATGAGCATAATCATCTTATAAATTCTTTGTGTATTGTTTCTATCCATGATTGTTTTCCTTTCTTTTGGATCAGTTATTTTTATTATATTCCTTTTTTTTAGATAAAATGCAATAATGTTTTAAACCATTATTGCATTACTTTTACGGTTCTTTTACATAGTTTAGTGGGTTAGTCGTACTTTCATTCACTCTAACTTCAAAATGTAAATGAGGCCCTGTTGAATTTCCGGTTGAACCAACCTCCATGATAAGATCTCCTTGTTTTACTTCTGCTCCAATTTGTGTTAATATTTTCTGACCATGAGCATATAAAGTAGTAATACCATCTCCATGATAAATCATAACACAATTACCATAAGAACCAAGTTCCCCGGCATAAGTTACCACTCCATCAGCTGCTGCAACAACTGGAGAACCAAAAGGTGTATTTCCAATATCAATTCCTTGATGAAAGCGAACCACTCCTGCAATTGGATGTTCCCTTGTTCCATAATAAGATGTAATCCCTGTACCTGAAATAGCAACAGGCCAGATCATACTTCCACCAGTATATTGAATATTAAATTCTTGATTTTGTTGACTAATTTCTAATATTTTTGCTTCAATTCTTGCTGTTTCTTCTTTAAACTCCTGAATTTTTGTATTTAATTGTTCTTCACTTTCTGATAGTTGTGCTATATACCCTTGTTGCAATGTTTTGGTATTTTTTAAAACCACTTCTGTTTGTTCTGCTGTTGCCTTTAGTATTTTTACCTCTGCTGTTTCATTTTCTAATTTTCTTTTTGCAAGATCTATTTCATTTTTCTGACTTTCTACCTCATCAATCAGTGCATTATCATATTCTGCAATTTCAATCATGGCATAATATAATGATAGAAAATCTGATAAACTATTAGAAGATAAAAGTACATCTAAATAGGCAATATCCCCTGCCTCATAAAGTGCTACCAATCTTTCTTCTAATTGTTTTGATCTTTTGTTGTATTCTTGTGTTACTTCCTCAAGTTTCTCTGTTGTTTCTTGAATTGAAGTTTCTAATGCTTGCAATTTTGCCTGCAACTGCGCATTTTCTTGCTCATATCCCTTGATTTTATCATCTAATTGTTGAATTTCTAAAACAGTATTAGACATTTCTGTATGTACATATTCTAGCTGTGTGTTTGCTTGTTCTAATTTTTCTTCTGCTTCGTTTTTTTGATTATTTAAATCCTCTAATGGATTGTCACTAATTTGATTGGTCGTTTGTTCATTTTGAGTTTGCGTATTTTGGTTTGTTTGCTGGTTCTGATTACTATTGCTTGCCAATGAGAAATAAGAAACTCCAAATACTAACATAAAAACAAGGAGAACACATAGTATTTTTTTAATTTTAAGTACCACTGCCTTCTCCCTCCTTTTTCATCTTCTAAAAAATAAATTTCTTTTACCAATGTGTATAATTTAGTGGATTTACCTCGCTTCCATAATATGGGCTTGTACGCACCTCAAAGTGTAAGTGTGGTCCAGAACCAATTCCCGTGTTTCCGCTTTTTGCAATTGGGTCACCTCTTTTTACTGTTTGCCCTTGTGAAACTGTTACTTGACTTAAATGTTGATAAAAAGTATATAAATTGTCTGCATGTTTTACCATTACATAAATACCTCTAACACTAGAGCTTCCACTTGTTACAACATATCCATCTGCTGCTGAGTAAACCGTAGTTCCAATCGGAACACCAATATCAATTGCTCTATGGTTTGTACTTGCACCTGCTACTGGTTGTTCACGATAGCCAAAATAAGATGTAATATTATTATAATATGGTGAGCTTTGAGAAATAGGCCAGCTTAAAGTACCGCTAAAGTTTCCTACATATTGTCCTTCTGAACTTTGTGCTGCTTTTCTAATTTCTTCTTCTATTCTGTCAATTTCCTCATTGTATTCTTCAATTGCTGATTGTAATTCCTTTTGTTCTGCTGTTAAACTTGCCATCTTAGTTTGTTTTTCATTCTTAGCTACCTCTAGCTGTTCCTTTTTAGCTTCAGCTGATTTTTTAGAAGAGTCTAATTGGGCTTTTTCTTCTTCTAATTCATTTTTAGCTTTTTCTACTTCTAATCTTTTTGCTTCTACTTCATCCATTTGTTGATTGTCTGCAATGGTTAATTCCTGCACTCTAGAACTCATGGAAATATAATCCCAAATATTCTCAGAAGATAATAAAGCATCTAAAAAAGTAATTTGTCCTTCTTCATAAATAGCCACTAATCGGTCTTCTAATAATTGCTCTTTTTCCTTAAATTCTTCTTCTAATTCTTTGATTTCGGTATTTTTCTTTTTAATACTTTCTTGTAGGTCTTCAATTTCTGAATTTAAACTAGCAAGCTGTGCTTCATATTCTTTAATAGAATCTTCTAAAGTAGAAATTTCATCTACAATTTGATCTTCTTCTGCTTTTAAGTCGTTTTTTCTAGTTGTTGCTTCTTCTACCTTATCTTTTACTTCTTGTAATTCTTGCTGCGAACTTGCTGCAATTACTTGGATTGCCATAACTTGTAACATTGCAAAAATTAGTAAAATACAAACAATTTTTCTTTTCATCTGCGTTTTTCTCCTTTTTTATACTTCTAAGTATTTTCTCATGGAAATTGCACTACCTAAAGCACCAATTCCAAGACCTAAAATTAAGTAAACAATTACTAGTGTTCCAAACATTTCTGACATTGGTAATAATAATACCTCTACACCTCTTAAACTTGCTAAAGATTGTTCAATTTGGCTTGAGAGTACACTATATGCCCATCCTAAAAGTAGTAAAGAAATAATAGCTGCAATTAAACCAATTAACATACCTTCTACCATAAATGGCCATCTGATAAAACTATTGGTTGCTCCTACATATTTCATAATAGAAATCTCTTTTCTTCTTGCATGTACTGTTAATTTAATGGTATTGGTGATAATGAAGATGGAAATAAAAATTAAGATAACTAAAATGATTCCTGTAATTAATTTAATACCATCTGTAATTTGAATCAAAGCATTAACAGTATCTGGCCTTGTTTGTATATTAGCAACAATTTCAGATGTTGCAATTTGGTTTTGTACTTCCTCTAGTTTTGTAAGGTCTGTTAAAGTTACTACATAAGATGCTTTAAAAGGATTATTTCCTTCTCCTTCATAAGTTGCTAAATACCCTTTTCTGTCTTTAAACATTCTTTTCATTTGGTCTAGTGCTTCTTCTTTTGTTTTATAAGTAACCGTATTTACATAGTTCATGTTTCTGATTTGATTGCCAAGTTCTGTGGTTTGTGCTTCTGTTGCTTCATCATAAATAAAAACTTCCATACCTTGTTGTTCTTCAATTGTTTTTGTAATATGGTTTACATTTTCTCCCACCAAAAAGAAAATACCAAATATAAACATAGTTGCACACATAATCACTAAAGATGCAATGGTTGATTTCTTATTTTTTAATACATTTCTAAAACCTTCACCTATTAAATAACCAAAAATACTATACCTCACTGTCGTACCCACCTTTTTTATCATCTCTTATGATATTACCTTCTTCAATTTGAATAACCCTTTTTTTCATTCTGTCTACAATATCTTTTGCGTGTGTTGCAACAACCACGGTTGTCCCTCTATTATTAATATCATTTAGAAGAGTCATAATATCCCAAGCTGTTTCAGGGTCTAAGTTTCCAGTAGGCTCATCTGCAATTAGCATAGATGGATTATTAACTAAAGCTCTTGCTAATGCTACTCTTTGTTGCTCTCCTCCTGATAATTCATTTGGATACATTTTAGCTTTTCCACTTAGTCCTACTAAAGAAAGTACCATTGGAACTTGTCTTCTAATATGTCTTGGGGTTGCCCTTACTATGTACATGGCATAAGCAACATTATCATATACTGTTTTATCTGGTAATAGTCTAAAATCTTGAAATACAACTCCCATACTTCTTCTTAAATAAGGTACTCTGTTGGGTTTT
>CALYAE010000085.1 GCA_944393435.1 uncultured Clostridia bacterium | reverse complement strand
GTTCATCACAAGAAGTGACAAAAGGAACTAAACTTTCCCAAACAGTAGAAGAAGTAAAACAGCAAGATCAAACAATTACCCAAATCATTGAACAGGTAAATGAAGCGGTAGTAGGAATTTCTAAATTAAAAAATAGTGGAAATACGATTTTTTTAGAAGATGGAACTTCTAAACTAGGGTTAGGAACAGGAATGATTGTTTCAGAAAGTGGCTATATTTTGACAAATGAACATGTGTCAGGAGGAAAGTATAGTAATTGTTATGTTACACTTCCTAGTGGAAAAAGCTATCAAGGAAATGTAGTTTGGTCTGATAGCACTTTAGACTTAGCAGTTGTAAAAATAAATGCCAAAAACTTACCATTTGTGGTATTGGGAGATTCCTCTTATGTAAAAGTTGGTCAAAGTGTTTATGCAATTGGAAATCCAATTGGTTTTGAATTCCAAAGAACAGTAACTTCTGGAATTGTTAGTGCAGTAAACAGAACGATTTTGTTAGAAGAAGAGGAAAGTTTGTCTTATATGGAAGATCTAATTCAAACAGATGCAACCATTAATCCTGGAAACAGCGGTGGACCTCTTATTAACGCACAAGGAGAAGTAATTGGAATCAATAGTATTAAAATTACCTCAGCAGAAGGAATTGGATTTGCAATTCCAATCAATACAGTTAAGACAATTATTCAAAGTTTTGTATCAACTGGCAAATTTGAAGAAGCATATTTAGGTGTTTTTGCTTATGACAAAAATGTAATCCCTTATTTAGATAGCAATTTCAATTTGGAAAATGGAATTTATGTAGTACAAGTGAATCAAACTTCTCCCGCAGCCAAATATCGGAATCAAAGAAAAAGATATTTTATTGGAAGTAGATGGAATTCTTCTAGATAAAATGTGTGACTTAAGATGCTATATTTATGAAAAAAAACCAGGTGATACAATTACATTAAAAATTTTAAGAAATAAAAGACAAATTAGTGTTTCAGTAGTATTAGGAAAGAAATAATGAAATAAAAATATCGAAAAACGATAAAAAAGTATTGACAAACATAAAAATATATTGTAAGATAGGACACAGAAAGAGGGAATTCGAAATGAAATTTACTGTTATCACGAGTTTATGCTTTAGTATTTTAGCAGTACTCCTATTTTGGGGGCAAAAATTAGGAATCAATGTTGTCATTTTTGTTTTACCATTTGTCTGTGTTACTATTTATTTATTACAAAAAAGAAGAAAAGTAAAAAATCCAAAAGGATATTTTTTAGTTATACCAATTGTATTACTAGCTATTACTTATGGCATTTATCAAAATAGACTTTTTCAAATAACTAATTTACTTGCGATGGTTTTACTTTATAACACCATGCTAATTTGGACAATGAGCCAAAAATATCAATTAGAATTTATACTAAGAAGAATTGGTAATTTAGTTTTAAAACCATTCCAATTTATTAAAAAATCCTGTAAAGGAATTGGTCTTGTATTTAGGACTAAAAAAGAAAAACAAGTTCAAACAGAAAAACAGCTAGAAGAAGGCAAAAAATCAAGACTTATAAAACAAATATTTATCGGAATTGGAATTTCTATTCCTGTGATTGCAATTGTGGTTGTGTTATTATGTTCAGCAGATTATGCTTTCTTTGAAACAATCAAAGGAATTGTAAAATTTTTCATGCAATATATGGGAAACATCTTAGATGCTAAATTTGGATTTTCTATTTTTATGAGATTTTTAGTAATTATCATCTTAACGATTTACTTAGTAGGTTTTTTTATCAATCTATTTAGTAGAAAACCATGGAAGAGAAAAACGGAAAAAGGAATTTCCATTTGCATTGAAACTACAATTCTTAATACCGTTCTTACAATGTTAAACTTAATTTACATTGTATTTTGCAAAATGCAAATTAGTAGTTTATTGCAAGCAGCATTTTCCCAAGAAGGATTTTATTATGCAAATTATGCAAGAGAAGGTTTTTTCCAGCTTATGGCAGTATCTATCATCAACTTTACGATGATTCTTCTTACCACAAAAAATACAAAACAAAGTAGTAAAATACAGATTTATTATCGTAAAGCAATGAATTTTATTTTAGCAGTTTCTACTATGGTTATCCTTCTTTCTGCTTTTGTCAGAATGAATTTATATGGAGAAGCGTATGGTTACACAGTTTTAAGAATTTTAGTATATTTTGTATTGATTACAGAAGCAATCCTCATGATACCAACAATTCTTTATTTATTTTGTGAAAAATTTTCACCATGGAAGAGTTATTTTATTATCATAACAGTTATGTATGTAGTTATGAACTTTAGTAATATTCCACAAATCATAGCAAGAAAAAATATAGAACGTTATCTAGAAGGTGGACATCAAAAAATAGATGTGGTATATTTAAAGAAAACAAAAACAGATGGATTAGAAGAAGTGTTAAACTTATATCAAAATACAAATGATCCATTTATAAAACATCAACTAAAAAGTTATTTTAATGATTTAGAAAGTGAGTTAGAACAAGAAGATCATTTCTTAGAATGGAATTATTCTAAACAAAGAGCAAGGGAGCTTCTAAAATCAGTAGAATAGCTAAGAAAGGGGAAAAATGAAAATAACGGGGAAAAAAAGTTTAAGTTCGTTTATAGAAATATGTTTAAAATTACTAATGATAATTGGCATTATTATTGTACTTGGACTTCCATACTTTTTAGAGCAATATGCTAAATGGATGCATCCACAAATGCAATACTATCCATCACTTGCCATTTTATATGTATCAGGAATTCCAGCACTTATTATTGTGTATCAATTTATTAAAATATTTCATACGTTAGGTGAGGATAATCCTTTTAGCATACAAAATGTAAAAAGTTTAAAAATTATTTCTATTTGTTCTTTTATTATTATGCTAGAATTTATAGTTGGAATTTTCTTTATTACTTCTATTTTTGCTATTGTGATTATAGGTGTATTTGCAGTAGCATGGTTGGGAGGATATATCTTATCAGAACTTTTAAAAAAAGCAATTACCTATAAAGAAGAAAATGAATTAACTATATAGGAGGGAGCTTAAAGAAGATGGCGATTATAGTGAATTTAGATGTTATGATGGCAAAAAGAAAAATGTCTTCTTCAGAACTTTCTGAAAAGATAGGAATTTCAATGGCAAACTTATCTATTTTAAAAACAAATAAAGGAAAAGCGATTCGTTTTTCTACCTTAGATGCTATTTGTAAGGCCTTAAACTGTCAACCAGGAGATATTTTGGAATATCAAGAGGAAAGATAAATAAAAAATGTATAAAGAATACTAATAAAGGGAAAACTTTTATTAGTATTTTTTAATACCTCAATATAGCTAAAGAAGGGAGAAAACATGAAATCTTTTTGGATAGATACCAGTATAGAAAATAGAAAAAATTTTCCAAAATTAGAAAGCAAAGAGAGGGCAGATGTCTGCATTATAGGAGGAGGTTTAACTGGGCTTACAACAGCCTATTATTTATCAAAAACTAACTTAAAAATCATTTTATTAGAAAAATCAAAACTATGTGAGCATACCAGTCGGAAATACAACTGGTAAAATTACCAGTCAACATGGATTATTTTATGACTATTTATTGCAATCAGAGGGAAGTAAAAAAGCTAAACAATATTTAGAAGCAAATGAGCAAGCCATTAAAAACATAGAAACTATTATTAAACAAGAGAAAATTGATTGCGATTTCGAAAAACAAGATGCCTATATTTTTTCTAGGAACGAAGGCGAACTTTCTAAAATACAAAAAGAGGTAGAAGCAGTAAAATCTTTAGGTTTCCCAGCAGAATTTACCAAAGAAATACCGCTTCCTTTACCAATTAAAGGAGCAATTAAATTTTCCAATCAGGCACAGTTTCACCCTGTTAAATATGCACAAGGATTAGTAGATAGTATTTTAAAAACAAAAAGAGTTTCCCTTTATGAAGATACAAAAGTAGTGGATGTAAAACAAGGAAAAGAAGGATATGATATTTTTGTAGAAAATGGAAATCAAGTAAATGCTAAATATGTTGTACTTGCTACTCATTATCCTATTTTAAATAGTCCTGGCTATTATTTTTTGAAAATGTATCAATCTTTATCTTATGTCATTGGAGTAGAAACAAAAGAAGAATTATTTGAGGGAATGTATCTTAGTAGTGAACAACCTACAATTTCCTTTAGAACAGCTAAACAAGGAGAAAAAAGGATTCTTCTTGTAGGAGGACTAGATCATAAAACAGGAGAAAAGAAAGATTTGTCTAACAATTATGAAGAATTAGAAAAAATTGCGAAACAAATTGATCCAAACAGTAAAGTAATTTATAGGTGGTGTACGCAAGATTGTATCTCATTAGACAAAATTCCTTATATTGGAGAATTTTCAAAATTGATGCCAAATGTTTATATAGGAACAGGGTATAAAAAATGGGGGATGACAAGTTCCAATATTGCAGCCAATATTATTGTAGATAAAATTTTAGGAAAAGAAAATCCTTATGAAGAAGTATTTACCTCTACAAGACTCAAACCAATTAAAAATTATCAAGAAATGGGAAATATGATAAAAGAAGTGGCAGATGGATTAGTTATTGAAAAAATAAAAATACCAAAAGAAACGATAACCGATATTCCAAAAGGTGAGGGAAAAATTGTAGAAGTAGATGGTAGAAAATTAGGAGTTTATCAAGATGAGACAGGAATTTTCTTTGCAGTAAAACCAGTGTGTAGTCATTTGGGGTGTGAATTATCATTTAATAATCTAGAGAAAACCTGGGATTGCCCTTGTCATGGTTCTAGGTTTACTTTTGAAGGAAAGTCAATCTATAATCCTAGTATTAAGGATTTAGAAAGAGTAGAAATTGAACAATAACAAATTAAAATAATAGATTAAAAAAGAGCATCATTTATTGAAAATGATGTTTTTTTCTTGTTTATTAAATTATGGTGCAGCTGGAGGGATTCGAACCCCCGACCTTCCGGTTCGTAGCCGAACGCTCTATCCAGCTAAGCTACAGCTGCAATTAAAAAAGAGTAAAAGAAGTTACAAACAAATAATTTTAAACAAATTAATTGCATAACATGTATATTATAACGAAAAAAATAAAAATATTCA
>CALYAE010000084.1 GCA_944393435.1 uncultured Clostridia bacterium | reverse complement strand
TATCAAAAACAAGAAAATGATTTAGGTACGCATTTTTTCAACAAACTATTAAAGACTGAAAGCCTTGTATATCAAAGGTTATCAGTCTTTTACTCTTTTATAACTGTCAAATTTAGGATTATACTATAATTCTTTTTAAAAATCAAACGATTCTTCTTTTTCTAAACTAATAAGTCCATTTTTGTCATTAGATTTTGATATTGTATAAAGAAAATCTCCTTATCTTTTAACTCAGATGCTTTTTTTAGCTCATTTACTAAAATATAACACTGATTTACGACAGTTTGATTTTGCCCTTGATTTTGATTAGAAACAGTATTTAACATCGTAGAAAAATCATTTTCTGCTTGTGCCAAAGATTCATTTGCTTCATTCCATTTGTCATTAGTTACATTGACATACGCTGTAATAATCTGATTTTGAATTCCTAACATTAAGGTTGTATAACTTTGCCCATCATACTGTTTTTTATATTGTGTTAATAATTGATGCATAGTTGCAATTTGTTCCATCGCTTTTGCTTTTTCCTTTTTCTTAATATTTTGAGTTGCATCATTTAAAGAATCACTAAAAGCTAAAATAGAACTTCCTTCAATATTTAGTGCATGTAAATCAATGGTAACTGTATTCCAGGTTTGATATAACTGTTCTATTTGCGATTGTATTTTATCCCAATCTGGCTCATATTTTCCACTACCTCCTAAAATACTATTATCATTAAAACTTTCTAAAATAGAAATTAGGCTTTGATTCACATATTGGATTTCTTGAGTTGCTTTTTCTTGCAGGGTTGGCTTATCTTTTTCATTTTCTGCATATACAATGATAGATCCAATTAGTAGCAAAATAAAAATGATAAATAAGATTAAAATAATGATATTCTTTTTCATAACGTTCTCCTTAAAATTTCTTATTTTTAGTGTTACCAAAAAATTACCTTTTATTCTCAAGTATAAATATTTTTGTTTTATCAATACTAATAACAAAACGATAAAATAGCTATCTGTATCCATTAATTTTAAGGAAGGAATGAAAATGAATGCAATTGTAAGATTATATAGTGATAAAATTGGAGAAATTCCAAAGTTTTTGGCTCATTTTTTTGATAAAAATACTCCTCAAACAATTGAGGAGGAGTTACTTTGGCAAAAAGAGTATGAAAATCCTGTCGAAATTGCAGATATCATTGGAGCTTATATTGAAAATCAGGAAGATTATAAAATAAATATGTGGGTCAGCTTAGATAAAGACTTATTTATTAACATCACAAAAAATAACGCAGATGAGATTATCCGTTACCTATATGAACGCTATCCTTATTAATTTTTTTCTAATATAATGGTAACTGGTCCATCATTTTGAAGACTAACTTGCATATCTGCTCCAAATTCCCCAGTTGCTACTTTTTTAATATTTTGTTTTTTACATTGTTCTACAAAATATTCATAAAGTTCATTTGCCATATCTGGACCTGCTGCTCCTATAAAACTTGGCCTATTGCCATGGTTACAATCTGCATATAAGGTGAACTGAGATATAAGCAAAAGTTCACCATTAATGTCTTGAATGGACAAATTCATTTTTTGATTTTCATCTTCAAAAACTCTTAGACGAATTAGTTTTTGCACTAAAAAATCTGCAATCTCCTTCGTATCAGTTGGTGCTACCCCTATTAGCACCATAAAACCTTGTCCTATTTCTCCAATTACTTTTCCTTCTACTACTACATTCGAATTTTTAACTCTCTGTACTACTAACTTCATATTTTACCTCACAATTTTTTTCTTATTTTTCTTCTTCATAGTCTGTCATTTGAGAATGATTATCTTGCTCTTGTTCTAAACCACAATTTGGACAATAATGAAATTCCAAATCAATTTCATAATGACATTTTGGGCATTGTTTTAAATCTTTTAAACTTAAAAGTTGCATGCGAATATCTTCTACTTCATTTGCTAAAACATCAAGCATATTACAATCGTTTTCGAAATCAGATTGCATGTTAATTTCTTCTTTTAAAAGATATTTCTCATATACCTTTTTTCCCATTTGCTCATATAAATCATTAATTTGTGATTTATGATCAGCCATATTTGCTTTTAATTTAATTTCACAAGTAATCCTATTCGTCATTTCAGCAGCACTACGATAAGTTTGAATTGCCTTTTGACTTAATTTATTCATAACATTTTCCATTTTTCATTTTCTCCTTTACAAATCTATCAGTATATTAATAGTATGAAAAGAAAAATGAAAAATATACAATCTTATTCACATTTTTTCTGGCGAGTCATTAATTTTGTAACTGCCTGTCTTGGCTCTAATCCATGATACAAAACATCATAGACCGTATTTACAATTGGCATTTCGATATTAAATTTTTTTGATAATTGATAGGCAACTTCAATATTATCAATACTTTCAATCGTCATACCAACCTCTTTTTTTGTTTCTTCTATCGAAAGTCCTCTACCTATACATCTACCTGCTTTTCTGTTTCTGCTATGTTCACTTAAACATGTAACAATCAAATCGCCTAAACCTGACAAGCCATAAAAAGTATTATGTTCTCCTCCCATTGCTACACCAAGCCTAGAAAGTTCTGTCAAGCCTCTTGTAATTAAAGCTGCAAAAGTATTATCTCCTAAGTTCAATTCTGCAACAATACCTGCACAAAAAGCAATAATATTTTTTAAAGCTCCACCAAGTTCTACTCCTTCTACATCTGAAGTTGTATAAACTCTCATGCATTCATTCATAAATGCATCTTGTACTTGGTATTGCACATCATAATCTTCTGATGCAATTACAATTGCAGTTGGAATTCCTAAAGACACCTCTTCTGCATGACTAGGTCCTGAAAAAGCACCTATTTTTCCATTTGGTAGTTCTTCTCTTGCTACTTTACTTAAGGTAGATAAGGTTTCTGCTTCAAATCCTTTTGAACAAATAATAACTGGTTGATTCGTAATATATGATTTATATTGTTTTAATGTATCTCTGAAAAATTTAGAAGGAGTTACATGTAAAATCATCTGTGTGTCTTTGATTGCTTCTTCCATATTTGTTGTACAAAATACATTTTCTGGCATAGTTGCCATGGGTAGAAACTTACATTTTTTTTCTTCATTAATCATTTGAGCTTCTTGCTGTGAAAAAGACCACATCTTTATTTTATGTCCCATTTTAGCCAAATGAATAGCTAAGGCACAGCCCCAACTTCCACTTCCTATAATACAAATATTTTTATTTTTCACTTTTTACTGTTTCCTTTCAATCATACCAAAGGACCAAATGGGACTGTCCCCAATAGTCCTATAACAGGACCAAACGGGACTGTCCCCAATGGTCCTATTTTTTAAAACTAAGTTTATTTTCTGTACCATTAAATATTCTCTTCATATTTTCTCTATGATTAAAGATAACTAATACAGCAATAATAATACTATATATTAAATAACTCCAATTATCCCATCCTGTTGTGGAAACAATATAATTTTGATCGATGAATAAAACAAGTACTGGGAATAAAACTGCAGCTGCAATAGCTCCAACTGAAACCATTCTTGTTAAAGCAATTAGAATTAAAGCAAATACTAAACAAATTAGACCAATTTGCCAGTTTGTAATTAGTAATACTCCTAAAGAAGTAGCAACTCCTTTTCCACCTTTAAATCTAAAAAATACTGGGAAGGTATGCCCTAAAATTACAAATACGCCTGCTAGTTGTACTAAAAGTGCATTATCTAAACCTTGCACGATTTTTCCTGTTACAACAGCAATAATAATGGCAATCACTCCTTTTAAGATATCGCAAATTAAGGTGATAATTGCTGCTTTTTTCCCAACGGTTCTTAATACATTGGTACTTCCTGCATTTCCACTTCCTTTTTCTCTTACATCAAAGCCCGCCATTTTTTTACTAATAATAACGGAAAAACTAATACTACCTAATAAATAGGCAACTACTGCAACAATAATATATGCTGCCATTTAAAATCACTCTCCTTTTTCATTTTTTTCTCTTACCATCATCCTAATTGGTGTTCCAGTTAATCCAAATTCCTTTCTTAGTTGATTTTGTAAATATCGTTCATAAGAAAAATGGAATAACTGTTTATCATTTACAAATACCACAAATGTTGGTGGTTTTGTGGATGCCTGTGTCATATAGAAAATTTTAAGTCTTTTTCCTTTATCTGTTGGTGGTTGCACAATGGTAACTGCCTCACTTAGTACTTGGTTTAGTACTGCTGTGGAAACTCTTAAAGCATTTTGACTTGCAACCTGATTAATCATTTCATAAAGTTTTTCTATTCTTTGACCAGTTTTTGCTGAAATAAAAATAATAGGTGCATAACTTAAGTAAGATAATTTATCATAAATTTCTTTTTTATAGTTTTCGGTAGTTTTATTATCTTTTTCTATTTCATCCCATTTATTGACTGCAATAATAATTCCTTTACCAGCTTCATGTGCTTCTCCTGCAATTTTGGCATCTTGGGCTGTCACACCTTCTTTGGCATCTAACATTAAAATACACACATCTGCTCTTTCTACTGCAAGTAAACTTCTCATCACACTATATCTTTCTAAATTATCATTTACTTTACTTTTTCTTCGAATACCAGCAGTATCAATAAAAATATATTTTCCAAATTGGTTTTCAAATTCAGAGTCAATTGCATCTCTTGTAGTTCCTGCAATTTCACTTACGATAACTCTATTTTCTCCCAAAATCTTATTTACTAAAGAGGATTTGCCTACATTTGGTTTTCCTATTAATGCTACTTTTATTACATTTTCTTCTTTTCTTTCTTCTACTTCTTTTGGTAGATGTTCATAAATGGCATCTAATACATCACCAATTCCTTTTGCATTTACTGCTGACACAGCAAGTGGTTCTCCGATTCCTAAGTTATAAAATTCATATAGCTCATCTGGTGTTTTTCCGAAAGTATCTGATTTATTACAAACTAATATAATAGGTTTTTTAGATTTTTTAAGCATTAATGCAATATCGTGATCTGCTGGAGTAACACCTTGTTTAATGTCTGTTAGAAAAATAATGACATCTGCGATTTCAATTGCTATATCAGCTTGTCTACGCATTTGAGATAAAATGATATCATCAGACTCAGGTTCAATTCCACCTGTATCAATTAAGGTAAATTCTCTTCCTCTCCAATTGGCTTCTGCATAAACTCGGTCTCTTGTAACACCTGGGGTATCTTCTACAATTGAAATTCTTTTTCCTACAATATAATTGAAAAATGTAGATTTTCCTACATTTGGTCTTCCTATAATTGCCACGATTGGCTTTGCCATTTTTTCACCTTCTTTTTCTTCTTCTTTGCTTATTTTACTATACTCTAAAAAAAATAGCAAGGATTTATCTTGCTATTTGACTAATTATTATAAAGATTTTTTTATTTCATAATAACTATTTAGAATACATTTTAGAATTTTTCAAAATTTAATAGGTCAACTTGCCTTCTAAAATCTCATCATTTTGAATCCAATCTTCTACATCCACTTCCAAATATTCTTCATCTGTTTCTCCTCTAATCACCACTTTTTGAATCCCACTATTAATAATCATCTTTCTACACATTTGACAAGAATTGGCTCCTGGCTCATAATTTCCCGTACTCGGTTTATATAAAGTTAAATAAAGGGTTGCTCCTATCATATCTTGCCTTCTTGCACTAATAATGGCATTTTGCTCTGCATGCACTGATCGACAGGCATCATAACCACCATGCCTAATATCTGGAAAAATTTTTTTCTTGGTACAATATCCTAAATCGATGCAATTTTTTCTTCCCCTTGGCGCTCCATTATAACCTGTTGCAATGATTTCATCATGATTTACGATAACGCATCCCACTTTGGTTCTTAAACAGGTGCTTCTTTGTGCTACTGCTTTTGCAATATTTAAATAATAATTTATTTTATCAATTCTTTGTTCCATACTTTTTCCTTCCATAGCTTTTATTTACTGTTCCTATTTTATCACATTCTGAAAAGTTAGTCTATAAACAAATATAAAAAAGAAGCAAACTTATAAAAGTCTGCTTCCTTTTGGTTACACCTTTTTCCAAACCTCCTCTACTTTCTCCTTCTCATAGACATTCGTCACTTTTACCAGAACCGGAGAGTTAAGAATAGCTTTCAGAGTTTCCATATTTGTACAGTAGCGAAACTCTAAAATTGATAAAGTTTTGTTTTTCTCTTCATCCTCTAAAAGGATGAGAACTTCCAAGCGATCTTTTACGCCTGGAAATCTCTGAATTTTAGTTCTCCGCTTATAAAACTTCACATCGTTTTGTCGGTCAATGAGTCTCATAATTGGTGGAGCTAAAATTTCCAGATCATCAATTTCATGCACATCAAACTCTGTTTTCATTTTTGTTCTCCTTTTTCTTTCGTATTTTTTCGGTGTACCAAAACTATAATTACCTTTTGGTAACTATCTTTATTATATCACCTTTTTTATTTTTTGTAAAATTTATGTAAACGAAAAAGAAGAGCTCTATACTCTTCTTTTCTAATTTGGTACTCAATATTTAAAAATCATTTCTAATTTTCAGATTTTGCAACTACTTCTTTTCCATCATAGTATCCGCAATTTGGGCATACTCTGTGTTGCATTACTTTTTCATGACAATGTGGACAATCTACTAAATTTTGTGCTTCGATTTTCCATGTTGATCTTTTTAAATGTGTTCTTGCTTTTGACCATCTTCTTTTTGGTTGTGCCATTTGTAATTCCCTCCTTAACTGTCAATTCTTTGTAATCTATCTGTATTTTTATTACCTAAAATTGATACCTTAAAATTATACTAATTTTTTGATGATTTGTCAACTATTTTTGCAACAATTGCAAATCTTCCATCTGTCACGTGGTAATCACAAGTAGATAGGGTGATTAATTGGTCTCCATATTCGGCTGTTTCTTCAATTTGATACATAGATAACTTTTTTACATTTTCAATGTAATCTTGAAATTCTTCTTCATTTTCAGCATCTTTAAAGAAATAGTATTTAAAAACATCCTGACTCTTTAAATAAACTTGTGATCTAAATACAGCAATAATTTGACATTCAAAGACTTCATCCAATGTTGCAAATTCAAAAGTAGGATGCTCTTCATAGAAGTCTTTTTCTTTATAATTTGTTAATGTTTCAAACATTTGCCCACCATTACTTCTATGCCCATAAATTAAGAAATTTGCTGTTGGTTTTTGTATATCGCAATCTTTATCTAAAAAGATACTTCCTAATTCATTATACTCTTTTTCAAAATTATGATTCACATAGTAATCATTATTATCTGTTTGAAGTACTGGATAATTAATTTTAGTTCCATCAATTGCAAGCCAACCTACTAGGTCTGAGTTTTGTTTTTTTAGTTCTTGTAAGTTCTCTAATAATGCTGTTTTTCTTTGTTCTTCTGAGGTCCCTTCTGTATTTTCTTTTACGGCAGGTGCTGTCACAAAATTTGCCAATTCTTCCATCATTTTTTTATTTTTCCATTGTGAATAGGTATAATACACTAAGTAACTCACACTAGCAATTAATAGAATACTTAGAGCAATAATTGTTATTAGTTTTGTATTTATCCTTTTTTTCTTTCCTTCTGTTTTTGCATGCTTACTATTATCTTTTTTCATATTGAAACTCCTTCTAACTTTATGAATAACAATAGTTATTGTATCACATTTTGGTAGAAAACGAAATAAGTTTTTTAAAAAATAACATAGTATGAAATCAAACTATCATACTATGCTATTTGGATTTTTTATTTTACTCTTTTCATTGTTACTAATGCACCTAGTGAAATAACTGCTACTACTGCTGCTATTGAAACATAAAGATTGGTTGCTCCTGTTTTTGGTGTTTCATCTTTTTCATTTTCTGTTGTTGTTTGTCCTTCCTGTTCTGTATCTCCAGGAGTTGTTGGATTTTCAGTAGTTTCTAATTTTGTTTGGGTTACTACATAAGTAGAGCAATGATCTAGGGATAGTTTTAAATTTGCATTACGATAAGTTGCTGTTCCCATATCTTCATATTTTGCTGTTAATTCATTATAATAATATAAATTTAATTCCTTTTGACCTTCTCCATATTTATCAGCCCCTACAAAGATTGTGATATCTGCCTCACCTGGTAACTCACCATCATAAGCAAATTCTATAAATAATCCATCTGTAATGTCATTTGGTTTAATATGTGAAAATTTTTCTGCTGATACTTGTACTGCTGGTGTAAAATGAGAATCTGTTTTGGTAATGGTTTCACTGTTAAATTCCCAAGTAACGTTTGCTACATTAATTTGTAAAGTAGCATTTTTAGCTTCTTTTAATGCTACAAATACTTCTTTTTCTACTAAGGTTGGCTCACTCATCATTACGATGGTAGTTTTATAGTCTTCAATAGCATTAACGATATTTTCAGTTGTTGGCTCTGTTACTTCATTGACTGTTAATTCTCTGTATTTTGCTTCACTAACAGCACACATTGTAACCCAATCTATATCATCTGCATTTAGAAGATTTCTTACATTAAATCCAATTTCATGTTTGCTGTTAAGTGTGATTTTTGTTTTTGTTTCATCAATCTTAATATCTGTTTTTTCTTCCTCTGCACCTTCTAGTCCGTCTCCAATTTTTCCAGTATAATCAAAGCCAATATTTTCTGGAATAGCTACTTGCTTTCCTGTTTCTTTGTCATAGGCAACAAGTGTTACTGTATCTCCTACTAAAGTATACCAATCTCCATCAATATTTACTACATTTTCGCCTTCTAGTACATAATCATATTGTCTTGCTTTAAGCGTAAGAGCTTTTTGCTCATATACTTCGTCATTCACTGTTAAATCAACATTTCCTACCTTTTCTTTGGTAGTAAGGTCGGCAACTTCATAATTGATCCAGTCATCTGTACTTTTTACAGTAATTTTAGTAGAAGTTTCATCTAAAGTAAATTCTCCTGGTACTGGAGTGTCAAAATCATGGTTGGTAACGACCTTAGAGTTACCATTAAATCCCACATTTTCTGGTAATGTTACTTTTTCTCCTGTTGCATAATCATAAGCAAATAAAGTAACAGTATCTCCTTCTTTGGCAAAATAACGTCCATCTACTTCAATTACATTTTCGCCTTCTACTCCATAGCTTAAGCTCTTAGCATCTGTTGTTGCCAAAGTTGTTGTTAATGGTAATACCATTACAATTAGCATTAAAATTGCCATTACCATTGAAATGATTTTTAATTTCTTCATAATTTTTTTCTCCTTTTATTTTAAATTTATATAAAAATTAATTTTATATATCATTTTTTTAAAAGTTATCTAGGGTTTTTAATTGCTGCTTGTGCTGCTGCTAAACGAGCAATTGGAACTCTAAATGGAGAACAAGATACATAAGTAAGACCAATATTATGACAGAATTCAACAGTAGGTGGATTTCCTCCATGTTCACCACAAATTCCTAATTGGATATCTGGTCTTGTTTTTCTTCCTAGGTCAACTGCCATTTTTACCAATCTTCCAACACCTGTTTGATCTAATTTTGCAAATGGATCAGATTCGTAAATTTTCTTATCATAATATGCTCCTAAGAATTTACCAGCATCATCACGGCTAAATCCGAAAGTCATCTGTGTTAAGTCATTTGTACCAAATGAGAAGAATTCAGCTTCTTTTGCAATTTCATCAGCAGTTAATGCTGCTCTTGGAATTTCGATCATAGTACCAACTTCATATTTTAATTGAATTCCTGCTTCCTTAATTTCTTCATCTGCTGTTTTTACAATAATGTCTTTTACATATTTTAATTCTTTTACTTCTCCTACTAATGGAACCATAATTTCTGGAACTACTTTCATTCCAGTTTCTTTATTAACATTAATAGCAGCTTGAATAATAGCTTTTGTTTGCATTACTGCAATTTCTGGATAAGTAACATCTAAACGACATCCTCTATGTCCCATCATTGGGTTGAATTCATGTAGACTTTCAACTACATTTTTTAATTCTTCGAATGTCATTTGCATTTCTTTAGCTAGGCTTTCTATTTCTTCATCTGTATGTGGTAAGAATTCATGTAAAGGTGGATCAAGTAAACGAATAGTTACTGGATATCCTTTCATTGCTTTGAATAATCCTTCAAAGTCTCCTCTTTGCATTGGAAGAATTTTATCTAAGGCTTTTTCTCTTTGCTCAGCTGTTTTAGAAACAATCATTTCACGAATTGCTGCAATTCTTTCTGGTGCAAAGAACATGTGCTCTGTACGGCATAATCCAATACCTTGTGCTCCAAAGTTATAAGCAACGGTTGCATCTTTTGGAGTATCTGCATTGGTTCTTACTTCCATTTGACGATACTGATCTGCCCATCCCATTAATTTAGCAAAATCTCCAGAAACAGTTGCATCAACAGTGTCAATTCTTTCTCCATATACATTTCCAGTAGAACCATCTAAAGAAATATAATCTCCTTCATGATATTCTTTTCCTTGTGGATCTTTGAATACTTTTGCTTCTTCATTTACTACTAAATCTCCACATCCAGCTACACAGCATGTACCCATACCACGAGCAACAACTGCTGCATGTGATGTCATACCACCACGAACTGTTAAAATACCATGGCATACATTCATACCATCAATATCTTCTGGTGAAGTTTCAAGTCTTACTAAAATTAAATCTTTTTCTCCTTTTTCATGTAGCTCTACTGCTCTATCTGCTGTAAATACTACTTTACCTGTTGCAGCACCTGGTGATGCAGCTAAGCCTTTTGCTACTTGTTTTGCAGCCTTTAATTTTTCTTGATCAAAATTTGGATGTAATAATTGATCTAATTGATTTGGCTCTACTCTTAAAACAGCTTCTTTTTCTGTAATCATGCCTTCATTTACTAAGTCTACTGCAATTTTTAATGCAGCATTTGCTGTTCTTTTACCATTTCTAGTTTGAAGGAAGAATAGTTTTCCTCTTTCAATGGTAAATTCCATATCTTGCATATCTTTATAATGTTTTTCAAGTTCATTTGCATATTTTACAAAGTCATCATACGCTTGTTTGTTGGTTTCTTGCAAAGTTGCAATTGGTTGTGGTGTTCTAATTCCTGCAACAACGTCTTCTCCTTGTGCATTCATTAGATATTCTCCAAATAGTTTGTTTTCACCTGTTGCTGGGTTACGAGTGAATGCAACACCAGTTCCACAATCATCTCCCATGTTACCGAAAACCATTTCTTGTACGTTTACTGCTGTACCCCAATCTCCTGGGATGTCATTTAATCTTCTATATGTAATAGCTCTTGGATTGTTCCATGAACGGAATACTGCTTTTACAGCTTCTTTTAATTGTTCTATTGGATTGCTTGGAAATTCACTTCCATGTTCTTTTAAGTAGATTTCTTTAAATTTAACTACTAACTCTTTTAGGTCCTCAGCTGTTAATTCTGTATCTAATTTAACTCCTTTTTCTTCTTTCATTTCATCGATTACTTTTTCAAATAATGGTTTTGGAATTTCCATTACAACATCACTAAACATTTGGATAAATCTTCTGTAACTATCATAAGCAAATCTTTCATTTTTTTGAGCAATAGATTTTACTACTTCTTCGTTTAATCCTAGGTTTAGAATAGTATCCATCATACCTGGCATTGATGCTCTTGCTCCTGAACGTACAGATACTAATAATGGATTTTCTTTATCTCCAAATTTCTTTCCAGAAATTTCTTCTAATTTAGATAGTGCTTCAAAAATTTGATCTTCAATTTCTTTTGAAATTGTTTCACCATCCTCATAATATTTTGTACACGCCTCAGTTGTTACGGTAAATCCTTGTGGAATTGGTAAACCTAAATTTGTCATTTCTGCAAGGTTAGCACCTTTTCCTCCTAGCAATTCTCGCATGCTAGCATTTCCTTCTTTAAATAAGTAAACATACTTGTGACTCATAAAGAACCTCCTTAATTTTGAGCATATTGTCTTTTTTTATACAATATGTGTGTTTTTTCTATTAGATATGCCTAATAGCTTCTTCATTATATCCATAAATTGAACAAAAGTAAAGCACTTTTGTTCAATTTTAACATTTTTTTATTATTTTATAATTGTATATCCTGTTAAGTCTGGTTTAGCCACTTGTTCTTCAGTAATATTGCCAATTTGCCAATTGGTATATTTTGTATAAGATGGTATTTTATTTCCATTTTCTACCGAATAACCATCTTTTGATTTTACTTTTAAACCTGTTTGTTTGCTGTACCACTGTGTCGAATGAAATTGATTAATAGCATAACATTCTTCTCCATCTACTATATCTGAATAAATAAAAGTGGTTGCTGCTAGGATTTTTATATGTTCGCTCATTGCTTCATATTGTAGAAAATTATAAACAGATGGCTGTACAATTAAAGTAGCAGAATCATAATGGATTGCTCGTTTTTCTTCTGGAACGATAAGTAAGGTTTCATTTGCTTTTTCATCTCTCCAAAAAATAACATTTACAGTTTGGCTTTGTATGGTTACTTTTGAAATATCACCCTTTTTAGTAAGCTGTGTGTAAGTTCTTTGATTTTCCTCTGTTCCTACATAACTGTTTACTGTATAAGAATAATCTGTTATTCCTTTATATTCTTGTGCTTTATTTATAATGTCTCTTAAAATATAGTAATTTCTTAACATATTAATTGCAAACAGAAGGATTAAAATAAAGATGATGATCACAATTACCTTTACTATTTTCACTCCTACCCCCTTTTTTGGTTCTTTTGCTTTTGTTTCTTTTTTACTTTTTTCTTCCATACTCTTTTTCCCCTTTCTATCTTTTGTTTCATCATAATATAATTTTTCTATTTTAGCAATATCTTTTTATTCTTCTTTATAAATTCGTAGCTTTACAAGCAGTGCATAAAGTTTGTTTCCAAATGGAATCATCATCATTTCTTCTTTTTTTAGAATTTTAAATAAAAGAATCATAAGTACATAAATAATACCACCTGAAATTATAGAAAGAATTGTACTAATAGATTGCCCCATGATTAAGTTAAGACCTTGGTTAATAAAGTAGGTACAAATTCCCATAATCGTTGCAGCTAAAATTGGTGTGATTACCATTCTTCCTGGTTTTATTTGTAGTTTTATATTTTTTCTAAGTACCGTAAAAGTAATTAAAAAGGCAACCATTTGGCATATAATAGAACTGATTCCTGCTCCCATAATTTCAATATTTGGATTACTAATTAAAATGATATTTAAAATAAATTTAATTACTGCTCCAATTGCTAATGCTAAAGCCGGAACATAAGTCTTGTTTAATCCATATAGTCCACCATTGATAGTTTGATTTAGTGCAATAAATATCATCGGAATAGAGAAAATCATCAATACTTCTGCGCCATTATTAGCTGATGGATAAATTAAATTCAAAATAGGTTGAGCTAATGATATAAAACCAGCACTACAAGGTAATACAATTAAAAGAGAAGCAAACATAGAAAAGCTCATCCTTTTAGAGGCAGTTTCATAATCTTTTTTTGCAAAAGCTGCTGCAATGGCTGGCGTTAAAGCTGTTGAAAACGCTACATTGATAGCCGTTGGTAAATTTACTAAAGTATCTACTTTAGACAAAATACCGAGTTCTGCTCATAGCAAATGCCTCTAATTCTTCTTTAATTGGATACATACTTGCAAAAGCAGTTTGAATACATCTACTTACTGTACTACTGTCAATCAGTGGATTTACTACTGATATGATAGAACTAATTGTAACAGGTATAGAAATTACTAAAATCTTTTTTAGTAATTGCATAGAAGTCATATTTTCTTCTTCTGATTTTTGAGTTGGATCTACTTTTAATTTTTTCCTTTTATAATAGATAATTAAATATACAAAAGTTAATAAAATAGCAAGTGTTGTTGATAAGTTTCCTCCTGCTGCCATAATATATGGTTCTTTTCCAAGAAGTGCATAAACAAAAGTAATCGATAATACGCAATTTAGAAATTGTTCAATAATTTGAGAATAGCTAGTTGGCTTCATATCATTGAGTCCTGCAAAATATCCTCTAAAAGTTGCTGATACTGCTACAAAGGCAATTGCAGGTGCTAATACTTGCATGACATATTTAGTATCTGGTACATTAAAAATTGCTGTTGCAATATATTCTGCTCCAAAGAATAAAGCAAAAGATAAAATAACTCCTAAGCCCACAAAGAAAGTCATGCAAATCCTAAAAATTCTTTGTGCCCCTTTATAATCGCCTACTGCTACTCTTTCTGAAACGAATTTCGAAATAACACTTGGTATTCCAATAGAAGAAATAGCAAGTAACAATGCATAAATTTGGTATCCTGCTGAATAATAACCAAGACCTGTATCTCCAAAGCCTTCGAAGTTTGTAATAACAAATTTATAAATTAATCCTAGAACTTTTACCATAATTTGAGCAAACATTAAAATCAGGACATTTTTCATAAAAGACATTCCTCTTCTTTGTTTTGTCTGCTCCTTATTTTCTTTTTCTTGTTCCTATTTTGTCTCTTTTCATTTTTCGCCACCAGGGACGTTCCTTTTTGGTAAATTTTTTGCCAAAGAGCCACGTCCCTTTTTGCAAAAAATTTACCAAATAGGAACGTCCCTGGTGGCGAATTTAATCGCGGAATTTAAACTTAGGCATCATTCCTATTTTATCCGGTGTATGCACTGGCAACTGATAAATATCATGACCTGGAAATTCATTTGCTTCTACAAACAAAGGGCCATTTGGAGTAAAACCAACATCCCAGCCAACATATCCCATTTCCGGTATTTCTTGACATGCTTCTTTGCAAAGCTCTATTGCTTCTTTCCAATATGGAAACTGAAATCCTTTTATCATTTCTCCTGTTTGAGGATGTTTTTCATATACATTTTTTTGTTTATCAATGGCAACTTGCATCACTATTCCCGTTTTTTCATCCACTGGTGCTACCATTCCTCCACTATTAAAGTTATCTACAAATTTTCCGCCATTTCCAATTCTAAAATAGGCACAAATAATATGGGGTTGTAAAGAAGCATTTTTCCTTTCTTCTTTTGGAAGCTCTAAAAGAGATTTTCCATCTTTGGTAGTTACCACTGTTACAATACGAACTGTATTGATAGAATTTGGATAAATTTTTGCAACATCTGGATGTTGTTTGATGACTTCTTCTAATTCAAAATTGTTTTCTTCTTTTGTTAGATAGTTATATAAATCCTCTAAAGAAGAATAATCACTTGTTTTTATTTTTTCAATTCCTTTTCCACAACCTCCATCAATTGGTTTTGCCATAAATTCGTCATGTTTCCTTAAAAAATCTAAAACTTCCTCTTTTTTAGTTCCTTTTACTTTGATCCAATCTCTTTTCAAATATTTATGAAAGATGGTATTAAATTCATCTTTATTTTTAAAATAATGAAGTGTTTCCAAATTACAATATTTAGTTACAAGCTGATTATTTCTTCCTCTTGTTAAATAAGTATCTTTCTGCTCATCTGTTAGATGATACATTTCAAATAAATCATAGTCCATATATCCTGCGCCATAACGTCTAGCACATTTTTGCATATCTAAAAATATTTTGAATTTAGATATTCCTGTTTTTTGATGAATGGAGTTAATTTTTTCCATCATGGCTTTTTTATCCATGTTTTTTATTCTCTTTAAAATATAGATAATATTTCCCAATTTTCTCTCCTTTTTCATTAAAATTCTACTTTTGTACTAATCCAATTTTCTAATTCATCAATTTTTACTCTTACTTGTTCCATAGTATCTCTATCACGAATTGTTACTGCTTCATCTTCTAAAGTATCAAAATCAATCGTAATACAATAAGGTGTACCAATCTCATCTTCTCTTCTATAACGCTTTCCTATACTTCCTGCTTCATCATAATCACACATGAATTTTTTAGATAGCTTGGTGTATACTTCTTGTGCTTTTTCACTTAATTTTTTAGATAATGGAAGGATTGCCACTTTATATGGTGCTAATGCTGGATGTAGATGTAATACTGTTCTTGTATCCCCTTCTTCGATTTGCTCTTCTTCATAACTATTACATAAAAATGCAAGTGCTACACGATCACAACCAAGGGAAGGTTCAATACAATATGGGACAAACTTTTCTCCAGTTTCTTGATCTAAATAGCTAAGGTCTTCTCCTGAAAATTGGATATGTTGTTTTAAGTCATAATCTGTTCGATCTGCAATTCCCCATAATTCTCCAAAGCCAAATGGGAATAAAAATTCAATATCGGTAGTGGCTGCACTATAAAAACTTAGCTCTTCTTTCGTATGGTCTCTTAATCTTAAGTTTTCTTGTTTCATTCCTAATTTTAAAAGCCAATCATTGCAAAAATTTCTCCAGTATTTGAACCATTCTAAGTCTGTACCTGGTTTGCAGAAAAATTCTAATTCCATTTGTTCAAATTCACGTGTTCTAAAAGTAAAGTTTCCAGGCGTAATTTCATTTCTAAATGATTTACCAATTTGTGCAATTCCCATTGGTAATTTTTTTCTTGTGGTACGCAATACATTTTTAAAGTTGACAAAAATACCTTGCGCTGTTTCTGGTCTTAAATATAACTCAGAGGTACTGTCTTCTGTAACCCCTTGGAAAGTTTTAAACATTAAATTAAATTTCCTAATAGGAGTAAAATCCTCTTTTCCACAATCTGGACAACTAATATGATTTTCAGCGATAAAATTTACCATTTCCTCATCAGACATTCCATCTGCTATCATATCTTTTCCATTTGCATGTGCCCAATCTTCAATTAATTTATCTGCTCTATGCCTTGTCTTGCAACTCTTACAGTCAATTAATGGATCACTAAAACTTCCAACATGGCCAGATGCAATCCATGTTTTTGGATTCATGATAATCGCTGCATCTAATCCTACATTATATGGGCTTTCTTGTACGAATTTTTTCATCCATGCTTTTTTGATATTGTTCTTAAATTCTACTCCTAGTGGTCCATAATCCCAAGAATTTGCAAGTCCTCCATAAATTTCAGATCCTGGATAAATATATCCCCTTGTCTTACATAAATTCACTATTTTGTCCATACTTAATTCTGCCATTTTTTTATTCCTCCTTTTTTTCTTTATTAATCTTCCCATTCAAGTTCCCAATCAGAAATTTGAACAGTATCTCCTTCTTGAATGCCAAGTTCTTTTAATTTTTGGTTAATTCCAAGTTCATTTAACCTTTTATGGAAATAATGCAATGATTCATTGTCCTCTAGGTTAACAGTTCTCATTAATTTTACAACCGCTACTCCAGAAACAATATACCTATTTCCTTCTTTTGTTACAACAATATCTTGCTTATCTTCTAATGTATATACCTTTTTTATTTCTTCTACTTCAATTAAATCTTCTTTTGGAAGTGTTTTTAGCACTTGAGAAACATGCATCATTAATTCTTTAACACCTTGCCCTGTTGCTGCTGAAATTTTAAAAATTTCTAATTTTTTTTCTTTTGCTAGCTTTTCCAAATTTTGATATAGGCTCTCATCTTGCATACTATCTATTTTATTTGCCACAATAATTTGTTTTCTTTTACTTAGTTTTTCACTATACTTTTTTAATTCTTCATTGATAGTTTGAAAATCTTCTACTGGATTTCTTCCCTCTGTTCCAGACACATCAATTACATGTAATAATAATCTTGTTCTTTCAATGTGGCGCAAAAATTGAATTCCAAGCCCTACACCTTGACTTGCACCTTCAATAATACCTGGTATATCTGCTATAACAAAGCTATCTCCATATTCTGGCTTTACAACCCCTAAATTTGGCTCTAAAGTAGTAAAATGATAATCTGCAATTTTAGGAGTAGCTTCTGTTACAACAGACAGTAAAGTAGATTTTCCAACATTAGGGAATCCAAGTAATCCAACATCAGCAAGTAATTTTAATTCTAAAATTAGTTCTTTTTCTTCTCCTTGCTCTCCTTCTTGTGAAAAACGTGGAGCTTGCCTAGTTGAAGTTGCAAAATGAGAATTTCCTTTTCCACCTCTTCCACCTTGCAAAATTAATTCTCTTTGCCCTTTTTGTGACAAATCTGCTAATACTTTTCCTGTTTTAGCATCTTTTACAATGGTGCCTAGAGGAACTTTGATGTTTAAGTCTTCTCCACTTTTCCCATAACGATGAGCACCTTCTCCATTTTTTCCATTTTCTGCTTTGAATTTTTTTTGATAACGAAAATCAATTAAAGTGTTAGTATCTGGATCTACTTCAAAATAAACATTTCCGCCTCTTCCGCCATCTCCACCGTCTGGTCCTCCTGCTGCCACATATTTTTCTCTACGAAAGGAAACAGCACCATCTCCGCCCTTTCCTGCTTTTGCCAATATTTTTACATAGTCTGTAAACATATTTTTCATTCCTTCTTTTTATATTTCTTGTAATTTTTCTTTTAATTTTATAAATTCTTTGATATATTCATCCTTAATTTTTTGATAAATTTCTCTTGATGTTTTTTCATCATATAAATGGGATAAAGCATTTCTTGCAAGCATAATTTCAATCCATTTTTCACCATCTTGAATGATTCCATGTTGAAAACCTAATTTTATATTTTCTCTTGGACTACCTGTTTTATCTGTTATTCCTAAATATTCTAAGCAATCTTTTATACTTTTCCATGCTAATTCAAAAGTAAATTCAAAACGATGTAATACTCCATCTATTACAATTTCACTTTTTTCTTCTTTTAAAGCGTCTTCCAATCTATCTACTGCCTTACTGTAATCACTTAATCTTTCTTGAAATCTACTCATATAAAATTCCCTCCTTATCAATTGCATCTATTAGCTCTTTTTTAGTTAAGTCTTGGTAAAATACTACATCAACCATATATGGAATAGCTAATAAATCAAATTCATTTAATAATTGTATTTTTTCTTGATTTGTTAAATTTCCCAAAATAGCAATATCAATATCTGAATTTTTTTTATAATTTCCCTTTGCTCTAGATCCAAACAATTTAAACTGATATTGAGGATATTTTTGTACAATTTCTTTTATTACTTCATAACTTATTTTTGATAACCCATATTTCATATTTTATACCGATTCTTCCTTATCTTCAAAATAGTCTAATCTCATTGCTTTTTTTACTTTTTTCATAGTTTCTTCTGCTGTTTTTTTAGTCTTGTTCGTCCCTTCCATTAAAATTTGTTCTACTAATTCAGGTCTTTCTTCATAATATTTTCTTTTTTCACGGATTGGATTTAAAAAATTGTTAATATTCTGTGCCAACTGTTTTTTGCAAGCAACACAACCTCTTTTCCCTGCTTTACATTCTTCACACACGTTTTTTACTTCTTCTTGCGTACTAAATAAATTGTGATAATATGCCACCATACAAACATCAGGATGCCCTGGGTCATCTTTTTTGATTCTTGCAGGATCTGTTACAGCACTCATTACTTTTTTATTAACTTCTTCTTCTGTATCTGCTAAATAAATGGCATTTCCTAAAGATTTGCCCATTTTGTCATTACCATCTAGTCCTTTAATTCTTTTTGTACTAGATAGCACAGCTTCTGGCTCTGTTAGAACTTCTCCATAAATACTGTTAAATTTTCTTACAATTTCTCTACATTGTTCAATTAAAGGAAGTTGATCTTCTCCTACTGGAACTAAACTACCATCTACTACTGTAATATCAGCTGCTTGATTAACTGGATATCCTAAGAATCCATAAGTAACACTTTCCCCAAAAACTTCTCTTTTTTGAGCTAATTCCGTTTTTACTGTCGGATTACGTTCTAGCCTAGCAACAGTAACTAAATTAGAGTAGAACACAGTAAGCTCTGCTGTTTCTGGTATCATGGACTGAATATAAATCGTTGTTTTTTCTGGTTCAATTCCTACTGATAGATAATCTAATATAACTTCTTTTACATTTTTTCTTACTTTTTCTGGGTGAGCAAAATTATCTGTTAATGCTTGCACATCTGCAATTAAAATATAAGGATCATATTTTCCTGTATTTTGCATTTCTACTCTTGTTTTTAAAGAGCCAAAGTAATGACCAATATGTAACTTTCCTGTTGGTCTATCTCCTGTTAAAATACGTTTTTTCTTTTCTTCCATTTGCCTTCATCCCTCTTTTTTAATTTTACCACCTTATTATACTGGATTTATTTGTATTTTACAAGTATAAAGGAAACTTAAATTTGATTTTTTTCGTAATTTAAAAAGCAGGTCTTTAATAGGACCTGCTTTTTTATATGAATTCATTTTTTATTTAGCTTGATTTGCCTCTTCTACTGGATAAACACTGACTTTCTTTTTATCTCTACCAAGTCTTTCAAATTTTACTTTTCCCGTAACTTTTGCAAATAAAGTATCATCACTACCAATTCCTACATTGGTACCTGGATGGATTTTAGTTCCTCTTTGTCTTACTAAAATGTTGCCAGCTGGAACGATTTGTCCGTCTGCTCTTTTAAGACCTAAACGTTTAGACTCACTGTCTCTACCGTTTTTAACACTACCTTGACCTTTCTTATGAGCCATGCTTTTTCCACTCCCTTCGTTTTATAAATTCCTTGTGCTTTTTTATCATTTAAACATTAAACTTCTTTTTTAGTTGTTTGTGCTTTTTTTGTAGCTACTTTTTTTGTTTCTGGTTTTGCTACTGTTTCTTTTGCTTCTGCTTTAGGAGCTTCTGCTTTTTCAGTAGCTGTTTTAATAGCAGTAATTTCTACTTTAGTGTATGGTTGTCTATGACCTTGTGTTCTTCTATAATTCTTTTTAGCTTTATATTTGTACACTAAGATCTTCTTTCCTTTACCATGAGAAACTACTTTTCCTTCTACTTTTACACCTTTTACATAAGGAGTTCCAACTTGTACTTTTTTGTCATCAGATACTAAAATAACATGATCAAATGTTACTTTTTTACCTTCTTCTACTTCTAATTTTTCAAAAAATACAACATCTCCTTGTGCTACTTTGTATTGTCTTCCACAGCTTTCAATAATTGCGTACATTACTTTGTACACCTCCTATATTTGTATACTCGCTAAGCATAAATAACAAGGCAATTGCTTTTGATAGCAATATTTAGTTGCCCGACTCAGGCGGCTTACAGTTAAATATTGTACCACAGCGTTTCTAGATATGTCAAGTATTTTGCAATATTTTTAAACTATTCTACACTCTTTAAAGACTCAATCATATCAATTTTCTTTAAAGCAAAATAGGTTCCTATACTAACAATAATAGTGAAAATAACCGTAAGGATAATTCCATAAAGGTAGCTCACCAATCGAATTTGAGGGTTAAACATTAGCATATCTAGCTCACAAGTTTTAATAATAAAGGTAGTTAAGAAATAGCCTCCCCCTAGTCCTGCTAAAATACCAATAATGGTTAGAAGAATGGTTTCTTTTCCTACATATTCAAATACTTCTTTATGATAAAACCCTAATACTTTAATGGTAGCAAGTTCTCTAATTCTTTCACTAATATTGGTGTTAGACAAGCTGTATAATACCAGAAAAGCAAGTATTCCGGCTGCAACAATTAAAATAAATACAACCAAACTCATGTTATTCATAACATCTTCAAACATATTGGTAGTAACAGAGGTAAAACTTACTCCAGAGACTTTGTCATCATTTTCTAAAAGTTCTTTTCCTAAAACATCTTCTTGTTCTTGTGTTAATTGCTTTGTGACTGTTAAAATGGTATTTGGCTTCATTTCTTCTGCATATAATTCTTTATAAAGTTCTGGCGACATATATACATAATGAAGTAGATAATTTTCTGTAATTGCTGATACTCTTACTTGTGCTTGTTCATCTTCTTCTAATTCTAATACAATTGTATCTCCTTCCTGAATTTCTAATAAGGTTGCTAATTTTTCTGTAATAATAACTCCACTATTGTCTAATTGGTAAGTATTTTCTTGATGTTTTCTATCTCTTAATACAATAAAGTCTTTTAACTTTTCTATCTCTTGTGGAATGATTAATTGAATACTTTGGTTGTTATCATTTTTGTCTATGGAAACAGACTGCATTTGAACCAACATTCTATTTTCTATATTTTCCTTGATAGAAATTTCTTCGTAGGCTTCTTGTATTTGTTTGGTGGTTAATCCATCTTTTAGGGTGATTTCTAGATTATACTTAAAAATCTCTCCATATTGTGATGGAATCATACTGCTTATTGCATCTCTTAATCCAAATCCTGCAATAATCAAAGAAGTACAACCTGCAATTCCTATAATTGTCATTAAAAATCTCTTTTTATAACGGAAAATATTTCGCACTGTTACTTTCTGGGTAAAATTTAGTTTTGACCATATAAATGGTATCTTTTCTAAAAATACTCTTTTTCCTGGTTTTGGTGCTTTAGGTCTCATTAAGGTTGCTGGTGTAGAAGCAAGTGTTCTAACACAAGAGTAGATTGTTGCTCCCACAGTACATGCCATTGCTGCTAATAACCCCAAACTAGCGTATTTAGCATCAAATTCTAAAATGATTGGTGGTAGAGTATACATCATACAATACATATCAAAAACAATGCTTGGTAACAAGTAAAAACCAATTGTCATACCTATAAAACTACCTAAAATCGTAGCTATTAACGCATAGATAATATATTTAAAAGCAATTTGTATTTTGCTATACCCTAACCCTTTTAAAGTTCCTATTTGAACTCTTTGTTCTTCTACCATTCTTGTCATCGAGGTTAAGCTAATTAAAGCTGCTACTAAAAAGAATACTACTGGGAAAACCTGAGCAATATTAGCTATTCTGTCTGTATCTTGCAAATAACTTACATATCCTACATTTGACTGTCTATCTAAAATATACCAATCCGGTTTTTCTATTTCTTCTAAATCAAGTCTTGCTTTTTCTAGTTCTTCTTGTGCATCTGCAATTTGTTCTTCTGCTTCTTTTTTTGCTTGTTCTAACTCTTTTTCTCCATTTTCTATTTGTTTTTTAGCATCTTCTAATTCTTGCTGTGCATTTGCAAATTCAGTATCTGCTGTTTTCTTTCCTTGCTCATATTTTTTGGTTTGTTCTTCTATTTCTTTATTAGCTGTATTTAATAGTTCTTCATTTTCTTTTAGTTGTTTTTGTGCATTACTTATTTGGGTTTGGATTGTATTAATCGTACTTTCTAAATTATCTATCTCTATTCCTTGCTTTTGTAGCTTGCTTATTATGGTTTGTATGGTTTCCTGCAAAATATAGTTTTGCTGCTGAATTTGACTGATCTTAATTTGAATGGTTTCAATTTCTTGTGCATCTTCCACTTCATCTAAACCTTGCAGTTGTTCTTCCAACTCACTTAATTCACTTTGATTGGTTTGTAGATTTGTGGTTAGCGTATTGTATTGAGTTTGAGTTTGCTCCAACAATTCCAAATTTTCTTTAGCTTCTTCTATTTGATTTTCTGCTTTTTCTTTTTCTTCTTCAAATAGTTCTTGTTTTTCTTGTAACTGCTTTTTAGCTGCATCTAATTGCTCTTTTGCATCTTCTAATTCAGCATAAGTATTATTTTTTTCATTTTGTAATTGAACTTCTCCTTTTTCTAATTCTTCTTTAGCATCTTCTAACTCTTGCTGTGCACTTTCTATTTCGTCTTGTGCCTTTTTGGTTTGGTCTTCTAGTTCTTTTTGAGCATCTTCTATTTTACTATTTGCTTCATTATAAATTTCATCATATCTTGCTTGTCTTCTTTCTTCTGAAATAGCATCTATTTTGTCTTCTATTTCTTGAATTCTATCTTCATAATTATTTTGATAAGTTTTTAAATCCTTTGCGCCTTCTACTGTGATATAAGCTACTGAGCTTAAATCCGTATCAAAATTTTCTCTTGGAAGATATAGATAATAGTCTATTTTTCCTGATCCTAGTTTGGTGCTTCCTCTTTCTATATAAATGTACAAAGGAGATTGAATCGTTCCTACAATTGTAACTTTTTCTTCTTTTAATAATTTTTGTGTTTCTCCTTCATCATTTGTAATATCTTCTACTTCTATTTGAATTTGATCCCCTATTTGATGATTAGTCCCTAATAAAAAATTTTCTTCAACTACACATTCTGTATTATTTTGTGGTAATCGTCCTTCTACTATCTTAACTTGATTTATATTTTCTGGTAATGATTCTAATTTCACTACCACTTCTTCTTCACCGATATTTACCATTGCATCTGCAGAGTAAGAACCTTCTACCTGCTCTACTCCTTCTACTTTTTGTAGTTCTTCTAAATCTGTTTTAGTAAGTCCTAATGTAGATATTACCTGAATATCCATTACATTTTGACTATCAAAATATTGATCTAATGTTTCTTTCATATCTGGGCTTGCTGCCTTAATTCCAGCAAAAAATCCCACACCTAACAAAACGATTAATAACATAGAAATAAATCGTTTATAGTTGTGAGTGATTTCCTTAAAAGTATCTTTTAGCAAAGCGGTTTTCATTTTGTCTTTACTCCTTTTAGCTTTTCATTTTCTTTTGTAACTTTTACCATTCTATTTGTTCAATTGGGGTTGGATTTTTATTAATGACAGGTTCACTTGCAGTACCATTCTTAAAATGAATGACTCTATCTGCCATTGGCGTTAGTGCTTGGTTATGAGTAATAATCACAACTGTCATTTTTTCTTTACGACAAGTATCTTGTAGCAATTGTAAAATTTGTTTTCCTGTTTTATAATCTAATGCTCCGAGTTGGTTCATCACATAATAATAATTTAGGATTTTTGGCAATAGCCCTTGCAATAGCTACTCTTTGTTGTTCTCCTCCTGATAATTGGGATGGAAAATTATTCATTCTATGTTCTAGCCCTACTTTTTTTAAAATCGTTACTGGATTGAGTGGCTTTTTGCAAATTTGAGTAGCAAGTTCCACATTTTCTTTTGCTGTTAGATTCTGTACTAGATTATAAAACTGAAAAATAAATCCAATATCCTCTCTTCTATATCGGATTAATTCTTTTTCCTTTAAGGAACTAATATCTTTATGATCTATGGTAATTTTGCCAGAAGTTGCTCTATCCATTCCACCTAATATATTTAAAGCAGTAGTTTTTCCTGCTCCGACTTGGCCCTACAATAACAGCAAGTTCACCCTTTTCTATTTGAAAATTGGTTTTATCTAAAGCCTTAATGGAAACTTCTCCCATTTTATATTCTTTCACTACATTTTTAAATTCTATATATGCCATCTTTTCTCACATGGTTACATGTATGTATGCTACCATGTTCTCCTTTCCATCTTTGGCTTTATTATATTCTACTTCTTTTGTTTTTTCAATTCTTTTTTGGTGAAATTTTTGTGTCTTTTTTCCGGTCAGGCACTTTCTTTTTTCTATCGCATATAATACCAATATATGATTTGGGAGGTACTATATGTTTGCACTTTCATTAACTGGTTTTTTAACATTTTTAAATTCAGCCATCTTTTTAGTAGGATATATTTCTAATAATTCCTTATTTCCAGAACCTTTAAGCAGTGAAGAAGAACAAAAGTATTTAGAACTTTTTAAAAATGGTGATGAAGAGGCTAGGAATATTTTAATAGAGCGAAATTTAAGACTTGTGGCACATGTGTGCAAAAAATATAGTACTACAAGAGTTGAAACTGATGATTTAATCTCAATTGGGACAATTGGTTTAATTAAAGGGATTAATAGTTTTGATAATTCAAAAGGAGTTCGTTTAGCAACTTATGTTTCTAGATGTATTGATAATGA
>CALYAE010000083.1 GCA_944393435.1 uncultured Clostridia bacterium | reverse complement strand
ACAGGAGAACAAGGTTGCCGGAAAAACCACAATGCTAATGGCAATGATTGAAAATATTTATGAGACCATGAACCTTCGTATTACAGAAACTGCATTTGAGCTTCACTTAAGAAAAATTTATCCAACTAGAAATATCTTATCTATGAGAGAAACAGAAACTGTTTCTGGACAAGACTGTTTGGACGTACAAAAGAAGACTGACGGTTCTGTTAATATCATTGGTGAGGTTGCAACTGACCCCGTAGCATCTTGGATGATTCAATCTGCACAGGTTGCTTCTAAGTTTACCTTATTTACTCACCATGCTAAAACTTTTCCAGACTTAGTAACTGCACTTCGTAACTCTATGCTTCGTGCAGGGGTATTTAAAGATGAAAGAACAGCAGAAGAGCAAGTAGTACAAGTATTAAATTTTGACATTCACTTAGTTAAAGACTTTAGAGGAAGAAGATACATAGAAAGAGTAACAGAATGTATTCCAGTAGAAGATAAAAATGAATATACCTTTGATCATAGAAAAGAAAAAACATTTGAAGGAAAAATGGACAAATTCATGGACAATGCTACTATATTTTTCACTAAATCTACCAATAGAGAATTATATAAATATAGAAATATTTTAGAATATCAAGATGGAAACTATGTACTTACCAACCCAATTTCAGAAGAAAATATTAAAGCTATGAGAACCAATATGGATGATAGCGATATTCAAGGTTTTAATGACTTTTTACAAAGAAATTGGGGAATTAAGCCACCAAAAGAATTTGATTATAATGATGCAGTAGAAACGATTGCTAACCCAAAAGAAGAAAAACCTAAAAAAAGAGGAAGAAAACCAAAAGCACAAGTTTAATGTTATGAAAAAGATAAGGCCAAATGACAAACAAGAAAGATGAGGTGACTTTTAAGATATGAATAATGAGATGCTACAATATTTGCTAATTGGAGTAGGCGCGCTATTTGCTGTTATTGTAGTTGCTTTTCTTATCATTAATAAGAAAAATCAAAATTCGGAAGCAAGACAAATTCAAAGGTTAAGAGAAGGAACCAAAGAGAAATCTTTTTCAGCAGAATTAATTTATCAAAAACTTTATGTTTTTTATCTTAAAACACCTTTTTTAAAAAGATATTTACTAAAGCTAAGAAGAAGGCTAGCTATCATTAATGTAGAAGATGAATATTTAACAAGAAAACAAGCTGCCAAAATTTTAACCAATACCATTGCTATCATTATTCCACTTGCCATTGCAATTATAGTAATTACTCATAATAATACATTACTCATGTTTATGTTATTGATGTTTGAATTATTTATGGTAGATACTTTTATCGATGGAATGGTAGATAAATTAGATAATAAATTATTAAAAGAACAAATTGATTTTTTCTCAGAAATTAGACATGCTTACCATGAATTTAACATGGTAGAAGAAGCAATTTACCAGGTAGCACAAGATGATGATAAGCCAGAAATGTCAAGACAAGCAGAAAAAATCTATGAAGTATTAATATCCAATGACCCAGAATCAGAATTAGAAAAATATTATGATATTGCACCAAATAGTTATTTAAAAGAATTTGCAGGAATTTCTTACTTAACCAAAGAATTTGGTGATCGTAAAGTTGACAACTCTTCTTTATATTTAAAGAATTTAAATAATATTACCCAAGAAATGCAACTTGAAATTTTAAAAAGAGATAAATTAGACTATACTTTCCAAAGTTTATCTGTCATTTCAATTTTGCCAATGCTTGCCATTGAGCCTATTAAAAATTGGGCGATTTCTCAATTTGCTTTTACAGAATCTTTTTATAATGGAAAAGATGGCATGATTGTACAAATTTTACTGTTACTTGTAACTTTTGTATGCTATATTTTAACAAGAAAATTAAAAGACAATGGCTCTACTGCCATGAATACCAAAAATACGGAAAATCCGTGGCAAGCCAAACTTTATAAAAATACAATCATTAAAAAATTTGTAGATTTATTTATTCCAAAACAAGGAACAAAAGAGTATAACCAATTAAAAGACAAAATGAAAGAAGCAGCATCAAAAGATAAAATAGAATGGATTTATATTAATCGTATTCTTCTAACAGTTACTATTTTTATTGTTTCCGTTTTCCTTTTTGGACAATTACATAAAATCACAATCGATAATGTATTTACAGATCCAACCACTGACTATAATTTGCTGGGGCAGATGGATGAAAGAACAGAAAGAAGAGCGATGGAACTTACAGAATCAGACAATGAATATATTAATTATTATCGAGGTAATACCCAGGTAACACAAGAAGATATAGAAGAAATTATGAGAAGTGGAAGAATTAACGAAGATTACTTAGCAAGTAATGATGCGGAAATTGAAACAGCAGCAGCAAGAGTACTAGGAAAAATACAAACTGTGAATACCGAAACCATGCAATGGTTTGAAGTTTTGCTTGGCTTAGTATTTGCCATTATTGCCTATAATGCACCAATCTGGATGTTAAAATTCCAAGCAAAAATGAGGCAGATGGAAATGGAAGATGAAGTAATGCAGTTTAATACCATTATTTTGATGCTAATGAGAATTGAAAGGGTAAATGTTGAAATTATTTTAGAGTGGCTAGAAAGATATGCCAATATCTTTAAAGAACCAATCAGCAAATGTGTAAACAACTATGAAAGTGGTGCTTGGGAAGCCTTAGAACAACTAAAAGAAGATGTAAGTTATGGACAATTTATCCGTATTGTAGAAAGTTTGCAAGCAGCAGTAGAAAAAATTCCAATTGCAGATGCTTTTGACGAATTAGATACAGAAAGAGATTATTATCAAGAAAAGAGAAAAGAATCTAATGAAAGATTAATTTCGAAAAAAGGTAGAATCGGTAAAGCAATCGGTTTTGCACCAATGATTGTTCTATTTGTTGGATATTTAATTGTACCACTTGTATTTATCGGATTAACCAGTATGACTACCTCTTTTGATAGTATGAGTACCATGTAACAATGTGCTGATAGGAGAAATATGCTCCTATCAGCATAAAATACAAAAAGGAGGGCAAAAATAAAATGGAAAATGCATCAAAAGCTCTCATCATGGCTGGAGCCGTACTACTTGCTATGCTAATTATTGGCTCTTTAGTCTTTATGTTTAACTCCATTCGTGATGTAAGACAAGAAGAAGCAAGTGCAGAAGATGTAGCAAAACTTGCACAATATGGTAGACAAGTAGAAAGATTTAATAAAGCAGGTTTATATGGAAGTGAAATTTTATCTCTTGCTAATTTAATTGATGATTATAACCTAAGACAAGCAGATTTAAAAGGATATACAGCCATTCTTTTAGAAGTACATACCAATCCAATTCGAGGAATAGAAGATGTAACGATAAAAGAAAATTACACAGGAGAAAATGGCTATTTACAGCTTATTCAAGACTTTACCGAATTAGAAAATGAAATCAATAACAAAAAAGATCAAACAATGTATGGACAAACAGTAGAAAAACTAGCAGGAATGAGAACTTCAGAGTTAGAGCAGGTAGTAAAAAATTATAATTCAAGGCTATCAGAAGAAGAAATTAACAATATTATTTATAATGAAATTGACAGGGCAGTTACAGAATATCAAACAAAAAAATCAGAATTAACTGAATTTAAAAACAAACAATTTCAAATGCCAGAGGTAGAATATGATGAGTTTACAGGAAGGATAATCAGCATGAAGTTTTGGGAAAATGGTTTGTCAAAACAATAAGGAGAGAAAAGAGTTATGGAAAATGCATCAAAAGCATTGCTCATGGCAGCAGGAGTTCTAATAGGCGTTATGATTCTTTCTATCGCAGTTTACTTATTTTATACTTTTGGAAATTATAGTTCTGAAGCCTATGAGCAAATGGAGCAAGCACAAATTGACCAATTCAATAGCCAGTTTTTAAAATATTATGGCAATGTGGCTCGTAGTTATGTTGATGAAAATGGTAGACAGCAAGAAGAAGTAGGACCTATTTTATGTACTGCTCATGATATTATTAGTCTAGCCAATCTAGCCAAACAAAATAACCTTTATTATGAAGTAGATGATTTAAATGGCTATAATCAAGCAACTAATTATATACAAATTGATGTAGGAACTGCTCTTAAAACTAGAAATCTAGAAAAATGGGACAATGATAAGCAAATTGAGTTTCTACAAGACAATGCAAATAAATCCTATATCTGTAAGTTAGAGCCTACAATAAGCTATCTTACCAAAAGAGTTTGCTATATGCAATTTGTGGAATATACTCCATAAATTACTAGGTAAAAAACACAAAAAATTTACAAAAAAATGTTTACAGAATCAAAGCGTTAATGCTATAATAAAGGAAGTACAGTTTATGAAAAAACAATTTTTGATTACTTTCATGATTTTATGCATCATACTTGCTATTGTGAGTTTATTTGTATATAATCAAATACGTACCAAAAATATGGCTAATGAACAAAACAAAACTTATGAAAATTTTACAAAACAAGAAATTTTAGGAACTACTCTGATTAGTTTAATGAATAAAGCGATAGATGATAATGAAAAAAATGGAGTAGAAAAAATCGAAAATACCATTTATTATGAAGACAATCAAACAAATTCAATTTTTCTTGAAGTGAAATTTTCAGAAAGAGAAGATTCGGTTCGTATGGAAGATATTGCAAGTCAAGGAACAGAGGCTTTTATTCGATTTTATGCAACAACAGCATTTAAATGTACAAGCATTGAATATCATGAAAAAACAAATCTTGTGAAAAGTTTATCTTTTACACAAGTTGAAGTATGATTTTACTATTAGAGCAATCTAATGATAATAAAAATAAAAAAACAAAAGTTAAATTTTAAAGGAGGATTTTATTATGGAGAATGCATCAAAAGCGCTAATTATAGCAGGTGCGATTTTACTTTCAATTTTAATTATAGGAATAGGAATGTTTATCTATCAACAAGCAACAGAGGCAATTGAAGGAGCTAATATGAATTCTGAACAAATTGCAGCCTACAATGCAGAGTTTTTAAATTATGAGGGAACTCAAAGTGGTACTTCTGTAAGAGCTTTATGTGATAGAATTAGAAATCATAATAGTGCAAACCAAGAAGATACTTCTAGACAAATTGGTATTGTCTACGGAAGTAATGGAAAAGCAAAAGAACAAAGTAATATTGATGATCAAATTCTTTCAACAGATGTAAATGCAGTAAAAAATGAAATGAGATCAGGAAAAAGATATGTTGTAGCTTTTACAGAATCTACATCAGGTTTAATTATTTCTGCTACCATTACAGATGCTAGCTCTACCTAAATAAAAGGAATAAAAAAATATGGAAAATGCAGTTGATGCGTTAAAAATAGCTTTTGCTGTACTGGTATTTGTGATTGCACTTACAGTTGCTATCACCATGTTTACCCAATTAAATCAAGTTTCTAGAATCGTGCTAGCTAGTAGTGATATTACTCAATATTATGAGTATGAAATTGCAACTGATGAGCAAAGAAATAGAATTGTTGGTTTAGAAACCATTATTCCTACTCTTTATAAATATTACAGAGAAAACTATACGGTTTTATTCCTAGATGAAGATGGAGATCCTTTGCCACTTTATGCAAGTCAAACAGATAGAACTTTATGGGGAAGTGGCATTGATCCAGTAACAGGAGAAAATCCAAGTATAGGCAATATTGGTAAATACTATACAGATGATGAAAGACAATATGAAAGATATGATAATCGTTTTGTGTGTGCATTTGATGTAGACGAAGAAACGGTTCGTCATGAACCATGGACAGGCTCTGTAATAGATTATAAAGCAAATTTAGATGCCTTTTTATATGGAACTTTCTTTCGATATCCAAGTGGAGGCTTAGATAGTGAGGGAAGACAAGGCTATAACTATGATGATTACTTAAGAGGTGGATTTGTTGGAAAGTATAGTGATAGAAAATTCAAAGAAACATTAGGAGAATATACCTATAATCTTACTGATACTTTTACAGAAGATGAATACCAAGATAATGCACTATTAAAAGAAAGAAAAAAAAGAGTTATTGTTTATCAGTTACAACCAAGATAAATATTACAAATTATCATAAAAATAAAAAAGGGGGCAAATCAGATGGGAGACAGTTTAATTACCATTATAGCAATATTCTTAGCAGCCATTCTAATGTTTATTTTTCCACTAATGTCATTATCAGAAAGAACAGACGATATCTCACAATTAGCTATTAAAACAGCAACCACAGAATTTGTAGATAAAATCAGAACAACTGGTCAAATCACCTTAGACGATTATGAACAATTCTTGCAAACCATTACTTCAACAGGAAATTCATTTGAGGTAGAAATGTTAGTACAACAATTAGATGAAAATCCAGGAGTAAAAGTAACACAAGCAGAAATGACCAAAATTGGTGAAAATGTATATTATAATAAATATACCAGTCAAGTAGAAGAAGAACTAAACAAAAATGGTAGAATGAAATTAAAAGAAGGAGATATGGTCTCTGTTACTGTAAAAAATACTAACCAAACAATTGCACAACTCCTAAGAAATTTCTTTTATCAAATTACAGGAGATGATTCTTACCAAATATCAGCACAACATGGTGGAGTTGTAACTGTGAATGGAAGTAATTAAATAAAAAACTTTGGGATGTGAAATCCCTATTAAATAATCATGTAGGGAGTGGAAAAAAAACCACTCCCTTTGCTTAGAAAAGGAGGAACGAATGAAAATACAATATATTGCAGTTGTTTTTGTTATTATTATCATGCCAATTGCCTTAGTCATCTCTTCTTATATTGGTACACAAATAGACACCATTGATTTACAAGTAGAGTATAATACCAAATTAAATGATTCTACTTATGATGCTGTAAAAGCATTTCAAATTAATACTGTCAACAACCGCTATTCCAGCATCAGTAATTCTAAAATTAGAGATATAGAAGCAGCTGTCAATACCTTTTATAATGCACTAGCTAATAACGAACAATTATCCCAAGAAGAATTAAAAGCTTATGTTCCAGCCTTAGTATTTACCTTATATGATGGTTATTATATTCATAGCAAATATGATAATGTATATACCAATGTAGAAGAAAGTCAAGTTACAACTACAAATGATGGAAGACCGGTTACTGATGAAAATGAATTAAAAGATGACGCTTATACCAATTATGGATTAAAACCATATATTTATTATTCTTGTAGATATATTGGAAATAACAAGGACTTTGTTGTAAATTATACACTAGATAATGCAATTACCCTTTATGGTGTTTTCGGAATAGGTCAGTCATACCAAACTTTATCAGGTTATTTGATTGATTATACTGCTGTGCAGGATATCACTTATTCTGAAGATGAACCACGTAATTGGAGATTAACTTATGATGGAGTAACAATTACTCCAGAGATTTTAACAGAGCATTTACTTTTTTCAGATGGCTCAGGTGGAGATTATGAATATTTAACCTATAATGGTCAAAAAATTTATCGAGAAGAAGAAGGAAGATATTTTTGGTATCAAAATTATGGAAAAACCTACATTAACGATCAAACCACTAGAAATTATGCTTTAGAAAGAGATTGGGGCGGTCATTTACATAGTACCAGCAGTTTTGAATATTATTATAATGCATATCAATTTACTAGAAATGTGGCAACTTTGACACGTGGAATTACACAAGAACATGCGGTAGATGAAGAAGGAAATCCAATTCAAAGTGGTGTAGATGAAAATGGAAATAGTATTGGATTCCCAGTGAATACAGGAAATGAAGAAATTTTTGTGACGAATGCGAATAATGATCCACTTTTATCTAGCTCTACTTTTAATGAAAACCGTATGGCAGTGATTAGAAGATCGATTCAAACCAACTTAACAGCAGCTATTGCCAATTATAACTTATATTCTGGAAATAACTATGAATTTAGCTTGCCAGTTTTAGATGAAGTAGACTGGGAAAAAATTACCAATAATGTTTCGATGATTTCATTTTTGCAAGGAATTCCAATAGGACATAAATATTATAACAATTATTGTGTTATCACGAACGATGAAAATGAAGAAGTTGTGGAAAAAGATAATATTTATCTTGTAACTCAAAATGCATCAGGCCAAAGAGAATATCATCTTCCTGGCTGTAAAGAACTAATGAAATCAGAAACTTCTACTGGCTTAACAATACAAGAAGCCTATTCCAACTTAAGTTTTTTAAGACAAACCGTTCGCAAAGCAGAAGGAGATTATTTATACTTTTATCCACAAATGAGAACGAGAGGGGAGCAAATTACCACCATTACAGCTTGCTATCATTGCATTGTTAATGCAGCAGACCTATATCAAGTAGATGAAATTATTAATGGAGTGATTTATACGAAAGAAAATAATGAAAATTGGGAAAATGAAGAAACATTTCGTGCAACAACTAATGCAAGATTTAAAGAAATTAGGGATTTATACTTAAGAGCATTAGGACGTGAAAGATATGATTTATATCAAGTAAATATGGATGCTTTTAATAACTAAAAATTTTTATAAAAAAAGATTATAATTTAAAAAAATGGTTATCCTATTTTTTAAAGGAGAATCATTTATGAAACAAATAAAAAAAATAGTTTTCGTTGTTTTTCTATTGATTTTGTATATTTATGTTTGCAATATTACTTTAATTCCCAGTAGTTACATTCTGATGCAAGGAGAAGATTTAGACATTACTACCCTTTTTGGTCTTTCTTTACAAGAACAATCTTATCCAAATACTACTTTGCAAACAGTAAGTCAAACAAATCAAAATAAAATAGAAACAATAGGAAAATTAGATTTTTCTTTAAGTTTATTTAATCTTTTCAAGGTTAAACAAATTAGTGTGAATGTCATTCCAAAAACCACTGTTGTTCCAGTGGGAAGAGCAATTGGTATGAAACTTTATACAGATGGAGTTTTAGTGGTGGGGATGTCAGAAATTGAAGGAAAAAAACCGTATGAACATTCTGGAATTAGGGAAGGCGATAGAATTGTTCAGATTAATGAAAATGAAATTGAAAATACACAGGATTTAATCCAAGTGGTTAATCAAAGCCAGGGACAAGAAATTAAGGTGCAATACATCCGAGATGAAGAAACAAAAATGACCAGTATGGTACCTGCCAAAAGTAGTGATAACCAATATAAATTAGGGCTTTGGGTAAGAGATGCAGCAGCAGGTGTTGGAACTTTGACCTTTTATGAACCATCTTCTCAAATGTTTGCAAGTTTAGGACATGGAATCTTAGATGTAGATACTTCTTCTTTAATTCAAATTGAAAACGGGGAATTAGTAACCACTAATATTTTGGAAATTAATAAAGGAGAAAAAGGAAATCCAGGAGAAATTAGAGGAACCATTGAATCAGGACAAACCATAGGAGATATTTCTAAAAACACAAACTTTGGAGTTTTTGGAACTCTTACCAAACCTTCTTATTTTGGCATATCACAAGACCAAGCAATGGAAGTAGCCTTAAGAGAAGAAATTAAAATAGGAAAAGCACAAATTATCTGTGAGTTAGAAAACGGAAAAAAAGAATATTATGATATTGAAATTCAAAAAGTATTTTTACACAATAACCAAGATAATAAAAGTATGTTAATTAAAATAACAGATGAGAAATTGCTAGAAAAAACAGGAGGTATCATCCAAGGAATGAGTGGAGCGCCTATTGTGCAAAATGGAAAATTTATAGGAGCTGTAACTCATGTGCTAGTCAATGACCCAACAGCAGGTTATGGTGTATTTGCAGATATGATGTTAAAAAATATGAAACAAGTAGATTAGAAAGAAAAATAGGGGAAAAGGTGAGGAAATGAACAAACAAAGAGGAAATTTATTATTAACCATTACAATTATAATTGCTTGTATTGCAATTATTGGAGGAATTGGATATCTACTTTATACAGTGCTATTTTTAGACGATCAAACAACTGGGGCACAAAATCTTGAAAATAATGGCTTTAATCAAAATACTTTGGTTCAAAATGAAGAAACATCCAATCAGAATTCTTATACTAATATAACACCAATCTTAAATGAAGAAAATCCTGCTTTGAATGTAATTATCATAGATGATGGAAACCAAGGTAACGAGGAGCAACTGCTTTCTAAAACCTATTATTATAACCAATTAAATGACTATGCAAAAACCATTTATGAGGGCTTTAAAGAACATAAAGAAGACTTAAAATCAGGAATTTATCAAATTGACTTTGGAACTAAGTTTAATACTCTTTTGCACACAGATAATGGGGAGACTGAGTTAAATGAAGCCTTCCAATCAGCATGGAATGCATTTTCTTATGATGAAAGTGATTTGTTTTACATTGATCCATCCAAAATGACTTTAATAAGCGAATCTACCAATATTGGTGGAATTGTAAGTTACCGTGTTTTAATAGGACCAGGGGATCATGAAAATTATTTATTAGAAACATTTGAAACAAAGGAGCAAGTAGAACAAGCACAAAGTTATATTCAAAATATTGTGGACCAAATTGTAGAACAAACTAGACAAAATTCAGATGTAGAAAAAGCAATTAGAATTCATAATTGGCTAATTAGTACCATCTCCTATGACGAACAAGAGCAAAATGCTAACAGATATAGTGTTTATGGAGCTATTTATGATCATAAAGCAGTTTGTGAAGGATATGCTAGAAGTTTTAAATATTTATTAGAAGAAGCTGGTGTTTCTTGTGTTTTAGTTTCTGGAACAGCAACCAATTCAGAAGGAACAACCGAAGAACATGCTTGGAACTATGTACAAATTGATAACAAATGGTATGCGGTAGATATTACCTGGGATGACCCTGTAATTATTGGGGAAGGAACTTTGCCAGAAGATATGAGGTATCGTTATTTTTTAAAAGGTTCTGAGAGCTTTTTTATGGACCATACCGAAAATGGCATGGTCTCAGAAAATAGTATGAATTTTGCATTTCCAACTTTAAACCAAGAAGATTATAACTTAGAGTAAACCTTATGGGTCTGTGACAAGCATAGGACCTATGTTTGTTACAGTACCTGCTCCAAGAGTAAGAACAATATCATCTTTAATCGTACGTTCTTTTAAGTAAGTTACAATATCTTGAAAATCAGGAATATATAATGCTTTTTTATTGTAGGAAGCAAGCCTTTGTACTAAATCTTTGGAAGAAATATCATAAATATTATCTTCTCTTGCTGCATAAATATCAGTAATAATAATATGATCAAAATGTAATAATGCTTTTGCAAAGTCATCTAATAAAGTTTTGGTTCTACTATAAGTATGAGGCTGGAATACCACCCAAGACTGCCTATATTTTTTTTGCTCTAAAGCATGACTGGTAGCTAAAATTTCAGTAGGGTGATGACCATAATCATCATAGACTCTTACCCCTTGATTAAAAGAACCAACATATTCAAACCTTCTATGAGCTCCTGTATATTTTAGTAAACCATTTTTGATATCTTCTTTTTCAATACCATACTCATGGCAAACACCAATACAAGCAAGTGCATTTAAAACATTATGCATACCAGGAACAGATAAACGAATGGTTTTATAAAAATTATTGTTATAATATACATCAAAACAAGGAAAACCATCTTGATTAAAGGTAATGTTTCTGGCAATAAAATTGGCACTTTCGTTTTCTAAAGCATAACTTACAATTTTACATTTGGCATCTTTTGCGATTTGTTTGCAATCATTATCATCTGCATTTATCACTAACAACCCATCTTCAGGTAATAGCTGAACATAACGGTCAAAAGAAGCAACAATATTTTCTAAAGAGCCAAAATAATCTAAATGATCATTATCAATATTTAAAATAACTTCTGTTTTTGGGAAAAGTTTTAAATAACTTTCTACATATTCACAAGCCTCAATAATAAAATATTCGCTACTGCCAACACGATAATTTCCATTTAAAGGCTTTAAATAAGCGCCTACTTGAATGGATGGATCTTTACGTGCTTCCAAAAAACACAAAGAAACCATGGAAGTAGTAGTTGTTTTTCCATGTGTACCTGAAATGCAAATGGTATTACGAAAGGCTTTGGTGATTTTTCCTAAAAAAGTACCTCGATCAATAATAGGAATTCCAAGTTCTTTGGCTTTTAGAAGTTCTATGTCATCTTCACGAACAGCAGCACTATACACTACTAAATCTGCTTTTGCTAAATTTTCTAAATCATGACCAATAACAACTGAAATTCCATTTTGCATAAGCCTTTGGGTTGTTTCAGAAGCATAAAGGTCAGACCCTGTTACATGAAAACCCCAAAACTTTAAAATTTCAGCAATGCCGCTCATACTAATTCCACCAATTCCTATCAGGTGTATATTTTGATATTGTTTTAATCCTTCTATGTTAGCCAAAACAATGCACTCCTTTTTTTATATCCAATCAATGGGTTACTTTATTTTATCTTATTATGGCACAAGATAAAAGTATTATATACTTTCTAGCATGATTTTTCAATATTTTTGTGAATTTTTATACCATCTGTAACTATAATATGAAAAAGGGAAAATAATGTGATAAAACAAGTAGAAAAACTTTCTGATAAAATTTGTAAAATAAAGAAGGAAAAAAGAAAAAGATGGCGAATAATATAAATGTACATCATAGATGTACAAAATAAACTCGGAAGGATGGTACTTAAAAATGCAAATTACAGATGTACGTTTAAGAAAAGTAAACTCAGAAAACAGAATGAAAGCTGTTGCTTCTGTGACATTTGATAACGAATTCGTAATTCACGACATTAAAGTTATCGAAAGTCAAAATGGATTATTTATTGCTATGCCAAGCAGAAAAACTCCAAATGGAGAATTTAAGGATATAGCTCATCCAATCAATGCTGAAACTAGAGAAAAAATTCAAAATGCAATTTTAGAGGCTTATGAAGCACCAGATGCTGAACAAGCAGTTGAATCAGAATCAGCAGAATAATAAATAAGAAAGGCTACTCTTAAAAAAAGAGTAGTCTTTTTTCGTGGCTTATTTAAGATTTAAGCCTCGTACGAAGGAAATACGGGTGGCTCGCGATAGCTGATAATCCTCCAAAGTGGGTTAAGAGTATCTGGATAAATATCAACAATCTGGCAGCCATTATCCAATAACTCCTGCAAAATTGCTGTGATATTTTCACAGCTTACACACCTAAACTGCAAATCCAACTTTTTTACCTCCTATTTACTTAGTTTTTGTAAAACTTTCAAATAACTGGATGTCTAAAAGATCACTTGTTATAATGGAAATTTCTAAAAAAAGTTTCCCTTCTTTTTTAACTAAAGTATGAAGAAGAGCGCAAGTTCTTCTAGAACAAGCCAAGTTATAGAGTGATAACACTTCAGAAAGTTCATCCTTTGGGTTGAGTACAGAAAAGCTAATTTGTGTTTTTAAGGCAGGAAGGCTTAAAAATAGCCTCTGTGATTTTAGCGATTTTCTGATTAAATGACCACCTTCTGTATTAGAAGGGTGTACAAATTCTGCCACCTCCAAAAACTCTTGAAATTTGGTTAAAGTTTGGGCTTTTTCGTTCTTTTTTTCTTCCCGAATTTTGGGATTCGGGAATTTTTCTTCCGAAATTTCCGGAAGAGGAGCAAGTTCAAAGACAAGTTTAAATGTCTTTTGAGGAGATCTTGCCATTCATTCACATCCTTCGTTTATAATATGGCATTTGCCACTTAGTAGTATTATACCACAAAATTAGACAGATGTAAAATGTAACAAAAAATTCAAATTCTATTGACAAGAAATAAGGAAAATAGTATAATCCTAAATTTGACAGTTATAAAAGAGTAAAAGACTGATAACCTTTGATATACAAGGCTTTCAGTCTTTAATAGTTTGTTGAAAAAATGCGTACCTAAATCATTTTCTTGTTTTTGATA
>CALYAE010000082.1 GCA_944393435.1 uncultured Clostridia bacterium | reverse complement strand
GGAACTAGTTATTTAAAGGTGCTTACAACTGAAGGAGTAGGTATTGGTAATGTAACGTTTGAACCAGGATGTAGGAATAACTGGCATATTCATCATGCGAAAAGTGGTGGTCAAATTTTACTTGTAACTGGTGGTGAAGGTTGGTATCAAGAGTGGGGTAAACCGGCACAAGCTTTAAAAACTGGTGATGTTGTTGTGATACCAGCTAATACCAAACATTGGCATGGTGCCAGTAAAGACTCATGGTTTGCTCACCTTTCTGTGGAAGTTCCTGGTGTGGAAACTTCTAATGAGTGGTTAGAGCCAGTTAGTGATGAAGAATATAATGAGTTAGATAAATAATTTAGAATGAGAGAAAGTTATGTATCAAGAATATTTATAATTTGCTAAAGAAATAGCTTTGTATGCTGGAAAAATAATGATTCAATATTATCAAAGTAGTATGAATTTGGCTTATAAAGAAGATAAAACAGTTGTTACGGAAGTTGATAAAAAAATTAATCATTATTTAATTGAAAAAGTAAAAGAAACTTATCAAAGTCATGCAGTTTTAGGAGAAGAAGAAAGTTTTAGACAAAATAGTGATTATATTTGGGTGTGTGATCCTATTGATGGGACAGGCATGTATGTTAATCATATTCCTGTGTTTGTATTTTCTTTGGCATTGGTTTATCAAGGAGAACCGATAGTTGGGGTTGTGTATAATCCGAATGAAGATAAAATGTATACAGCGATTAAAGATGAGGGCTCTTATTGTAATGATATTAGACTTTTTGTAAATAATAAAAAATTGAGAGATTTGGGTTATAAAACGAATATTGAACTGTTCAATAATGATATTATTGATGAAGTTTCTTTGATTCATGATTTAAAACCAATTTCTAAAATTTCTTCTATTGGCAGTGTAGCTAGAAGTGGGGTAGCGATTGCTGAAGGACATTTTTCTTGTGATGTTTTTCCTGGAACAGAACATGGAAATTGTGATATTGCTGCCGTTTCTTTGATTGTTCAAGAAGCAGGTGGTAAAGTTACTGATTTATATGGTGAAGAACAAAGATATGATCGAGATATAAAAGGAGCTATTATTTCTAATGGAATATCTCATGATCAAATTGTAAAGTTAGTTAAAAAATATATATTAAAATAATGAAAGGGTGAAAAAAATGAAGAAGGTTATTGTTTATTATTCTTATGAAGGGAATACTAAGAGAATTGCAGAATTCATTCATAATAAAACGGGATATGATGTTGTTTTAATTAAGCCAGTTGTTCCTTATACAAGTGATTATCAAAAATTAGTAGATGAAGAAGAAGAAAAAATGCATCAAGAGGAAGTTGTAGAAATTGAACCTATCCATATTGATTTTGATAATTATGATACCGTTATTTTAGGTACTCCTGTCTGGTGGTATACTATGACTCCACCAATTCGTGCTTTTTTAAAAAAGTATGATTTAAATGGTAAAGCGATTATTCCGTTTGCAACTAATGGAGGATGGCTTGGCACAACTTTTGATGATATTAAAAAATATGCTCCTAATAGTGAAGTTAAAGATCCAATTAGTATTCAGTTTGATAAAAATACTTTAGTAACAGATCAAGAAGAAATCGAGCGCTGGATTAACAGCTTGTAATCTTTCTTTGTTTATGCTAAAATGGAGTTGGATGTGATAAAATGAGAATATAACTTTTTTGGTATTTTATAAGTATATAGAGGATTATGATTTTATATGCTTTTATCAAGAAAGTTATATTTTTGTTTGGATTAAATTATTAAATAAAAACCATGAGATATAGCTTTCTTATGGTTTTTATTTTATTGAAAGGATGATATTATGAGTATAATACAGGTGAAAGATTTAACTTTTTCTTATGGAACTGATTTAATATTTGATCATGTTTCTCTTAATTTAGATACATCTTGGAAATTGGGCTTAATTGGTCGAAATGGTAAAGGCAAAACAACATTTTTAAAATTGCTTTTAAAAGAGTTAGATTATCAGGGAACTATTTTTAGTAAAGAAGAATTTTCCTATTTTCCTTATCAAATGAAACAAAAAGATGATTTGGTTATTAATATTGCTGATAATATATGTCCTAATGTTTATGAATGGCAAATTATACAAGAATTTTCTAAATTGAAATTAAAAGAAGAAGTTTTATATCAACCATTTAATAATTTATCAAATGGTGAACAAACAAAAGTTTTGATCGCATTATTATTTTTGAACGAAAATCATTTTTTATTACTCGATGAACCTACTAATTATTTAGATAGTGAAGGGAAAGAAGTGATTTGTGAATATTTAAAAAATAAACAGGGTTTTATTCTTGTTTCTCATGATCGATATTTGTTAGATCAAGTAGTTGATCATATTTTAGCAATTAATCGTTCTACGATTGAACTAGTACAAGGAAATTTCTCAAGTTGGTATAACAATAAAGAATTAAAAGATCGGTATGAGTTGGAAAAGAACTTAAAAATTAAAAAAGAAATAAAACGATTAGATCATTCTAAAAATGAAAAAGCTATTTGGTCAGAAATGGTTGAGAAAAGTAAAAATGGTTCTAAAGGGGATAAGGGATATATTGGTCATAAAGCTGCTAAAATGATGCAGTTATCAAAAAATGTTGAAAGAAGACAAGAGAATCTTATTTCTGAAAAGAAAAAGTTGTTACAAGATATAGAAGAAGTTGAAAAGTTAAAAATGCATCCTTTAGATAGCAATTATTCAACTTTATTCACTTTAGAAGATATCTCTTTATTTTATAATCAGAAAAAATTATTAGGCCCTATTAGTTTTCAGATTTCACCTCATGATCGAATTTGGTTAAAAGGAAGTAATGGATGTGGAAAATCTAGTATTTTAAAATTAATTGTAGGAAATTTTGATTTTGATTATTCTGGGAAAATAAATAGTCATAATCATTTAAAAATCTCTTATATACCAGAAGATACTTCTTTTTTAACGGGAACATTACAAAATTTTATTTCAGAAAGCGAAATTAATGAGTCTTTATTTAAAACGATATTAAGAAAATTAGATTTTGATAGACAATATTTTGAAATGAAACTAGATTTATATAGTGAAGGAATGAAAAAGAAGGTATTAATTGCTAAAAGTTTAAGTGAAGAAGCTCATTTATATGTGTGGGATGAACCTTTAAATTATATTGATGTATTTTCACGAATGCAAATAGAAGAAGTGTTGCTTGAATATAAGCCAACCATTATTTTTGTTTGTCATGATGAGGTATTTGGCTCTAATGTAGCAACAAAAAAGATTACTTTAAACGGAACTATTTCTTACTAAATTGTAAGAAATAAAAGTAAGAATTTGTGTTATAATAATGATGCTAGAGAGGTTAGAATTATGAGTTATGTAGAAGCTATTAAAACAGCAATACTTGCTTTTCCATTTATTGCATTTTTATTTACGATTCCTTTTATGTTATATAATTATCATAAATATGGTTCGATTCATTTTTTACGAGTGTTTATTATTTATACTTTTATTTTATATTTAATTACTATTTATTTTCTAGTTATTTTACCTTTGCCGACTTTTGAAGAAGCACTTAAAAATACTGGACCGTATATTAATACGATACCCTTTAAGTTTATTACTGATCTTATTCATGAAACACCATTTGTTTGGAATAATCCATCAACATATATTAAAGCAATACTTG
>CALYAE010000081.1 GCA_944393435.1 uncultured Clostridia bacterium | reverse complement strand
AGCAGGGACGGTCCTTTTGGTAAATCTTTTGCCATTAGGGACGTTCTTAATGGCAAAAGATTTACCAAAAGGACCGTCCCTGCTGGCGAATCCCTGGTGGCGAAAGAAGTGGTTAAAAAACTTGATTTTCCAACTTTTAAAATGATATAATAAAAACGACTATTAAAAATAATATAAAGGAAAGAATATGAAATTGCAATTTTATCAAATCAAAAAAACAGATACTTTTGAATTAAAACATATCTTTGAATGTGGTCAATGCTTTCGTTGGAACAAACAAATAGAAGATGGGAGCTATATTGGTGTATTTTCTAACAATGTATTACAAGTAAAACAAGAAAAAGACCATATCATATTTCATGGAATTTGTGACGGAGATATGAAGGAAGTTGTAAATAGCTATTTCGATTTAAAAAGAGATTATGAATCCATTCAAAAAATCTTAAGCAAGGTAGACAAACATTTGCAAAACAGTATTGAGCATGGAAAAGGAATCAGAATTTTAAACCAAGATTTATGGGAGACTATTATTTCCTTTATTATTTCAGCCAATAATAATATTCCAAGGATAAAAGGAATTATTGAAAAGTTAGCTAAAAATTATGGAGATCCGATTAATTGGAAAGAGAATGTCTACTACACTTTCCCAACACCAAAGCAGCTAGCAAAAGCAAGCATAGCAGATTTAAGAGCATTAGGATTAGGATTTCGTGATAAAAGAGTATATGAAACTACGAAAATGATAAATGAAAAACAAATTGATTTAGAAAAATTAAAAGAGCAAACCAATACACAAACTATCAGGCAGACCTTATTAACTTTGCCAGGAGTGGGACCAAAAGTAGCAGATTGTATTATGCTATTTTCTACTTTAAAATGTTTGGACGTTTTTCCAGTAGATGTTTGGGTAAGGCGTGTTATGAATGAACTATATTTTAACTTGCCACAAGAGCAAAGTCTAAAAACAAAACAAATAGAAGACTTAGCCCATACAAAATATGGAAAGTTAGCAGGAATGGCACAGCAATATCTTTTCTATTGGAAAAGAGAAGCCTAAAAAAGCAATCATCTTTTATCAAAGAAAAGAATTAGAAAGGAGAAAAACATGAGTCTACAAATTATCTATGGCACCGCAGGAACTGGAAAAACAAGCTACTTATTTGAACAAATTCAAAAAAACATAAAAGAAAAATCTCACCACCCAATAAAAATGATTACTCCTGAACAATTTTCTTTTACAGCAGAGCAAAAACTATTAGAAACTTCTCCTTCTAAAAGTATTTTACAAGCAGAGGTCATTACTTTTGCGCGTATGGCTTATCGTATTTTAAATGAAGTAGGAGGCATTGCTAAACAAAGATTAAATAGTTCTCGGTAGAGCAATGCTAATTGAACATATTTTATTAAAGAAGAAAAACGAATTTTCATTCTTAGGAAAATCAGATCAAAATGTAGAATTACTAACAAGGCAATTAACCGAATTAAAGAAACATCAAGTCGATTTAGAAACATTGAAACAAGTAACTAAACAGCAACAAGATCCATATTTACAAAAAAAATTACAAGATATTATTACCCTTTATCAAACATATTTAGAGAAGGTAGAAAATGAATATTTAGATGAAAATGATGGGTTGACGATTTTAGGGAAAATATTAGAGTTATCCAATCAATTTAAAAATTGTGATATTTATATTGATGAATTCGTAGGTTTTACTTTGCAAGAATATGAAATTTTAAGAATATTACTGAAAATATCAAACAAAGTCACTATTACTGTATGTACCGATAGTTTAAAGGAATCTACCAATCCTGATATTGATATCTTTTATGCTAATAAACAAACGGTTAAAAGGATTTTAGAAATTGCAAAACAAGAAAATATAACTGTGGAAGAACCAGTGAAGTTAGAAAATGCAAAAAGATTTCAGACAAAAGAGCTTGCACATTTAGCAGAGAATATGGCAGCACCATTTTATGAAAAATATCAAGAAGAGCCAGAACAAATTAAGTTATTTTTAGCAAGTAACCCATATTCTGAAATAGAACATATAGCTCAGGAAATCATAAGCCTTCTAAAACAAGGATATCGCTATGAACAAATAGGAATTATTACAAAAAATATTGAACAATATGCGAGTCTATGTAAGGCTATTTTTTCGGGATACCAGATTCCTGTTTTTATTGATGAAAAAAAAGATTTAAGTGATAATAGTTTTGTGAAATTTATTTTATCTTTACTAGAAATCTTTAGCAAAAACTGGTCTTATGAAGCGGTTTTTGGATACTTAAAAACTGGACTTACCAATCTAGAGCCAGAAGAGATTAGTATTTTAGAAAATTATTGTACAAAATGGGGAATTAAAGGAAGCAGATGGTATGCAAAAGAGTGGAATTTCTACCAAGAAACAGAGGAAGAAATTCAAAAAATTACATACTCAAAAAACCAAGTAATAGAGCCATTACTACATTTTAAACAAGTATTGCAAGGAACAAAAACAGTAGAAGAAATTACAAAAGCAATTTATGATTTTTTAACACAAAACCAAGTTTTGACAAAATTAGAGAAAAAAATACAGAATTTAAAAGAACAGAATCAATTAGAAATCGCCAAAGAATATGAAGGTAGTTTTAAAATTGTAATGGATTTATTAGATGAAATGGTATTGGTTTTAGGGCAGGAAACGATTACTTTTGAAAGATATAGTAAAATTTTAAAAATAGGATTTGAGCAAAGTGATTTAGGAGCTATCCCAGCTACTGCCGATCAAGTGATTATGGGAGATGTAGACCGTTCTAGATCCCATAAAGTAAGAGCATGTTTCCTAATCGGACTAAATGACGGAAGTTTTCCAAGTATCCAAAAAAATGAAGGCTTTTTGGATGATCAAGATAGAAATCTTTTAAAAAAGCAGGGAATTGAACTTGCAAAGGGAACAATGGAGCAACTTTATGATGATCATTTTAATATTTATAAAGCCTTTACAACAGCAGAAGAAAAATTATATTTATCCTACCTTTCCTCAGATGCAGAAGGAAAATCATTAAGACCTTCTATTTTGGTAAACAAAATAAAACGTATTTTCCCAAAACTAAAAGAGCAAAGTGATGTAATAGAAAGAAAAAGTGAAATATTACTTCATAATACAACTTTTGATGAACTACTTATTCAGCTTAGAAATTTTTCACAAGGTAAAATCATAGATAAAATCTGGTTTGGAGTATATCAGTATTATCAAATACATGAGCCTGAAAGATTAAAACAGGCAATGAAAGCATTACAGTATGAAAACATCCCAGAAAAATTAGAAAAAGAAACTTTGCAAAAACTTTACGGAAATACTTTAAAAACAAGTGTATCAAGACTAGAGCAATTCAAATCCTGTGCCTTTTCCTATTATTTAAAATATGGGCTTAAAGTGAAAAAAGAAGCGGATTTTAAAATTGCATCAATTGATACGGGAAATTTTATGCATGAAGTAATAGATTGCTTTTTCGAGTACTTAGAAGAAGAAAATTTATCTGTAAAACAAATACAAAAAGAAAAAATAGAAGAAATTACTAGCCAAATAGTAGAAGAAAAATTAACCCTAAAAAAGTATGACATATTTAATAGTATTCCAAAATATCGTGTTCTAGCGCAAAGACTTAAAAAAGTAATTGTAAAATCAATGCAATATATTGTACAAAGCATTCAAAATAGTGAGTTTGAAGTAATAGGACATGAAATTGAATTTCAAGAGGGAAAACAATATCCACCAATTGTATTTACCTTAAAAGATGGGAAAAAAGTAGAGATTACAGGGAAAATCGATCGAATGGATATTGCAAAAACAGTGGATGGAAATTATATTCGTATTATTGATTATAAATCTTCTATCAAAAGTATTGATTTAAATGAAGTTTTAGCAGGTCTGCAACTTCAACTTCTAACTTATTTAGATGCTGCTTGTAGAAATGATGAGTTATTGCCAGCAGGAGTTTTGTATTTTAACCTAATTGATCCCATTATTAATGGAGAAGAAGGTATGTGGGATGAAGAAATTGAAAAGGAACTCCGAAAACAATTTAAAATGCAAGGACTTATTTTGGCTGACAGTAAAATTGTAAGAAAAATGGACACCAATTTAATAGCAGGAGCTTCTGATATTGTACCAGCTTATATTAACAAAGAAGGAGAAGTATCAGATAAAGCCAATACCTTAAATAAAAAGCAATTTGAATATCTACAAAATTATATGGAAAAAATTATTAAACAGATTTCAGAAGAGATTTTAGAAGGAAATATTGGAATTGAGCCCTATTATGAGCTTAAAAATAAAAGAACGCCTTGCGAGTATTGTGAGTATAAGGCAGTTTGCCAGTTTAATCAAACGACAAAAAATCGTTATAGATACATTGCAAATAGAAATAAGGAATCTATTTTAGAGGAAATTTCTATTACTTTATCTTGATTTTCTAGGAAAATTATGATACAATAGTAAACGTTAAAAAAGGGAAATATTCCTTACTTGCAAGAAAGTTGCAGGTTATATCCAAAAGGAGGTGAATCATAATGAACAAATACGAAAGTGTTGTTATTATTGATCCATCTGTTGACGAAGAGAAAGTAAAAGAACTATCTCAAAAGTTTACAGATTTAATCAATAATGATGGTAAAGTAGAAAAAGTAGAAGAACTTGGTAAAAAAAGATTAGCTTATGAAGTAAAGAAAAACAAAGAAGGATACTATGTTGTTATAGGCTTTGAGGCTAATCCAAGTCTAATTGCAGAATTAGAAAGAAATTACAGAATCATGGATGAAGTAATTAAATTTATTACCGTAAAAGCAGACTAAAAACAAACTAAAAAGAAATGAACCAAAAGATAAGTGGGGACATTATTTTTAGAAAGATGAGGTACAAAACATGAACAAAGTAATTTTAATGGGTCGTTTAACGAAAGATCCAGAAGTAAGATACACACAAACAAATAATACATTAGTAGCTTCTTTTAGTTTAGCTGTGAATCGTAGATTTGTAAGACAAGGAGAAGAAAGGCAAGCAGATTTCATCAATATTGTTGCATGGAGCAAACTAGGTGAATTTTGTAGCAAATATTTCAAAAAAGGTCAACAAGTTGGTATTATAGGAAGAATTCAATCAAGAACTTGGGATGATGATCAAGGACAAAAACATTATATTACAGAAGTAGTAGCAGAGGAAGCATATTTTGCAGATAGCAAAAGAGATTCTGAAGCCGGAAGTAATAATTTTGATGCAACTTTTGGAACAATGCCATCAACAAATGCAGGTTCTGATTTTGAAATCTCTTCAGGAGATGACCTTCCATTTTAAGCACTATCCAGGATAAAAATGATTAAGGGAAATATAAAATACATTATGAGAAAAGGGGGAAAGAAAAATGGCAGATAAGAAAATGAATAAAAGAAATAATAGAAACAATGATGAAGATTATAATCCAAAGTTTAGAAAACCAAGAAAAAAAGTATGTCCATTATGTGCAGATAAAAACTTAAAACTAGATTATAAAAATGCAGAACAACTAAGAAAATTCATTAATGATAAAGGAAAAATACTTCCAAGAAGAGCATCTGGTGCTTGTTCTATTCATCAAAGAGATATTACACTAGCTGTAAAAAGAGCTAGACAAATTGCGATACTTCCATATACGCAAGATTAATGAAATAAAAACAAGATTTAAAAAGGTAAAACTAAAAAAGTTTTATCTTTTTTTATCTACTTAAGTTTAACTCCAGTAAAAAATGTGCATAATAAAATAAAACACAAAGGAGGGACAAGAGTGAAAATAGGAATTGCATTATCAGGGGGAGGAATTCGCGGAATTGCACATGCAGGAGTTTTACAAGCATTAAAAGACCAAAATATTCCCATTAGTATTATTGGAGGAACCAGTGCAGGAAGTATGGTAGCAAGTTTATATGCAATGGGATATTCACCTTATGTTATTTATCAGCTTTTTAAGATGCATAGTAAAGAAATTATTGGGACAAGTCATGTCCCATGGGTTTCTAGGTTATTACATTTTCCCTTTGGCAAGAAATTTACATTAAAAGGATTCCACAATGGAGAAGATATCGAAAATCTCTATAATCGATTGGCAAAGCAAAAAAATATTACCAATATTAACCAAGTGCCAATGCCACTTGTTATACCAACAGTAGATATCATGAAGTCAAAAGAATATATTTTTACGAATATGGTTCCTCAAGAAGCTACTGACAAAACACAATATATTACTGATATTAGTATCGGAAAAGCTGTAAGAGCAAGTAGTAGTTTCCCTGCTGTATTTTCCCCTTGCTATATGGAAAAACATGCTTTTATGGACGGGGGAGCTCTAGATAATATTCCAGTTCACGAGGTAAAAAAACAAGGAGCAGATAAAGTTATCGCAGTTAAATTTGATTCTGATCCTATTGATGAAGATAGCAATTTGATGGATATTGTGATGAAAAGTATTGATATTATGGGAAGTAAAATCTCAGAACAAAGTTTGGAAATGAGTGATTTTGTTTTAAATGTATACACAGATAAAGTGGGATTATTAGATGTAGAAAAACTAGATAAATGCTATGAATATGGCTACCAAAGTGTGATAGAGCATCTAGAAGAAATAAAAACACTTTTTTTAAGATAAAGATTTTTTATAAATAAAAAACCTCCTATTGGGAGGTTTTCGTAATTAATAAATCGCAAGGTCACTTTGCAATAGCTTTTCTATTTCTAGAAGCATTTCTTGCATTTGCTCACGAAATTTTTTAGGCAATTTAGTATTACTTATGAATTCTTTTTGCGTTTCCATTACAATCTCTCCTATTTTCTTAATTTCATGAGAATAATAAATCACATTTTCCTTCTCATTATTAAGGTAGGAGACATAACGTTTTTGCTGGAGTAATTTCAGATAAGAGCATAGTTCTTCTAAATCATAATAGATATGATTTAAAGAATTTTTAAAACTAATGTGCAGAAAAATAAACCATGCACTTTGAAACAAAAGATTATAAATTAGAAATGCTTGAAAAGAAATCGCTCCTTTATATAGGCAAATCATACTAAAAACCAGAAATAAAATCCCTAAAAATGCTAAGAAATTGTTCAAAGTGATTTTCCGATTTTTCATAACTTTTTTCCCTCCGTAAAATAATGATTTTATGAAGTTATTGAAGAATGCTGTTGCTAAACAAAATTATTATAACATAAAATTTTAGAAACGTCAAAAATAAAAGTAGAATAGAATTGAAAAATATACCTTTTTATGGTATGATTACTTTGAAAAAACAAAAAAGAAATGGGGAACTTACGTGAAATTGAAGTGGATTATTACAATTATAATTTTATTAGTATTAGCTTTAGGAATTAGTTTTATAAGTGCTAGACAAACAGGGGAAGAGGTAAAGCAGCCTCTAGAAACTTATAAAATTGTAACCACTTTTTATCCTATTTATGGAATGGTGGATAACCTAATACAAGGAGCTCAAAATGTAGAACTTACCAATATGACACAAACCAATATTGGTTGTTTACATGACTATACTCTAGGAACCAATGACATGCGTAAAATTGAAGATGCAGATGTTTTGATTCAAAACGGTTTAGGCTTAGAAAGTTTTATGGATAAAATTACAGCTACATATCCTAACTTACCTATCATTGATAGTAGTAGTCAAGTTACCAATTTGCTACAAGAAGGAGAAGGAAAAAATCCACATATTTGGACAAGCATAAAAAACTATCAACAGCAGCTAAAAACTATCTGTGAAGAATTAAGCAAATATAATCCAGAAAATGAAGAAATCTACCAAAGAAACTATGAACAATATTTCCAAAAATTAGAACAATTATCTTTGGACTTTGAGTCTGATTTGGCAAATCTAAAAGATAAAAAAGCTATTTGCTTAAATGAAGCATTAACATATTTAGCAAATGAAGTTGGAATGGAAGTTACAACCATACAAACCAATCATGAAGAAAGTACTTTATCAGCAGATACCTTAAAAAATCTAATTACACAAATGAAAGAAAAAAATATCCAAATTATTTTAGTAGACAAAAATGATAATTTGGAAAATGCACAAACATTAGAAGAAGAAACGGGGGCTAAGATTTATCAGCTAGATTCTGCTATGAATAGTAAAGATGATAATACACAGCCAAGTAAAGAAGATTATTATCAAAGTATGGTAAATAATTTAGAAGTATTCAAACAAATGTAAAGGAAAAATGAAAAAAATAAAAGAAGGTGAAAAAATGGCAGGCGGAGTAGCATGTGGTTTACACTGTATCAAAATAAATAATATTAATGTAAAATTTGGGAAAGAAGTAATCCTAAAAAATGTAAATCTTCATGTGCATTGCGGGCAATTAACCGTCATTATAGGAAGAAATGGTGCAGGAAAAACTACTTTATTAAAAGCAATTTTAGGGGAAATAGAGCATACGGGAAATATAACTTTTATGGACATGAAAGATAAGGTTGCAAGAAAAATCAAAATAGGTTATGTACCACAATCTATCAATATTGAAAAAAATATGCCAACCACAGTGTATGATCTATTTGCTTCTTGTATTTGTCATATACCAGTTTTTTTAAGAAAAGATAAAAAAATTTATCAAGAAATTAAAGAACAATTAAAATTATTTGGGGCAGAAAAGTTAATTGACAAAAGCATTGGAGATTTATCAGGAGGGGAGCTACAAAGAGTACTACTTGCCATTAGCACCAAACCGACCCCTAATTTATTAATATTGGATGAACCGGTTTCTGGAATTGATAAAAATGGAACAAAAGATTTTTTCAAAATAGTAAGTGATTTAAAAACAAAATATGATATGTCTATTTTGCTGGTATCCCATGATTTTGAATTAGTAAAAAAATATGCAGATAGAGTAGTACTATTAGAAAAAGAAGTGTTAAAAGAAGGAACTCCAGAAGAGGTGTTTAATAGTCTAGAATTTCAAAATCGATTTAGTAATTAAGAAAAACAAAAAAATAAAAGAATTAAAAAATAAGAAAAGGAGTAACAAGTATGGAAACAATTTATGCAGTATTAGAAACCATTTTGCCATTTGAGTTTATGCAATATGCTTTTATGAAAAATGCCCTAATTGCCATTATTTTGGTCACACCTATTTTTGCAATATTGGGTACCATGATTGTCAATAACAAAATGGCTTTTTTCTCAGATGCATTAGGCCACTCAGCATTAACAGGAATTGCAATTGGAATGGTACTTGGTATTTCTAATATGAATCTTTCTATGATTTTATTTGCAATTGTATTTGCTTTGTTACTAAATTTTGTGAAAAATAAGATCAGTTATGGAGCAGATACTATTATTAGTGTATTTTCTTCAATTGCTATTGCACTTGGGCTTGCAATGCTTGCTCAAAGTGGTAATTTTAATAAATATTCTAGCTATCTAGTAGGAGATATTCTAAGTATTAATCAAGGAGAGATTCTTTACTTATTTTTTGCCTTTATCTTAGTAATCTTATTTTGGTATTTTATGTTTAACAAATTAAATGTAACTAGTATTAATTCTACCTTAGCCAAAAGCAGAGGAATTAATACAAAAGTAATTGATAATGTTTTCGTAGTTTTAATAGCTATTATGGTAATGATTTCTATTCGCTGGATTGGAATTTTGCTTATCAATTCACTACTAATTCTGCCAGCAGCATCTAGTAGAAATATTGCCAAAAATATGAGAAGTTATCATTTGATTGCAGTTATTTTTTCATTATTCTCAGGAATTACAGGATTAGTGATTTCCTACTATTGGAATATTCCAACAGGTCCAATGATTGTATTAATTTCAGGAATCATTTATTTTTTAACCTTTGGTATGAAAAAAATAGTAAAAGAGTAAAAATATTCTAGACAATAAAAAAACTAGGAAGATCCTGCATTTAAAGAGGATTAAATTCCTAGAATTTTTTTTGCTCTGTCAACATCTTCTTGTGAAGCAACTGGCACTCCATCCAAAGGATAAATAAGTCCTAATTTTTCCCATTTAAAACGTCCCATATCATGATAAGGAAGAATTTCTATTTTTTCTACTGTTCTTAAAGAAGAAATAAAAGTCTTTAACTTTAATAAATCCTTTTCCTTATCAGTGATTCCAGGGACTAACACCTGTCTAATCCACATTGGCTTTTTAATACTACTTAAGTATTTTGCAAAAGTTAATTCTTTTTTATTAGAAACTCCGGTTAAATCTCTACAAATATCGTCATTGATACATTTAATATCTAGCAAAAATAAATCTGTCATATCAATTAATTTTTTTAAATCATTTGTTAAATCAAAACTACCAGAAGTATCAATTGCAAGATGAATTCCCTGTGCCTTTAATTTTGGAAATAATTCTAATAAAAACTTAAGTTGCAATAAAGGTTCTCCACCGCTGATCGTAACACCGCCATCAGAAGGCATAAAATAATTTTTATATTTTTCAATTCTAGAAACGACTTCTTCTAAAGAATATTGTGTACCACCACATAAATCCCAAGTATCTCTATTATGACAATACTTACATTTTAAAGGGCAGCCTTGCATAAAAACTACGAACCTAATTCCAGGTCCATCAACAGTTCCAAATGATTCAAAAGAATGTATTCTTGCCTTTAATGTATTCTCCATTTTTATCCCTCTCAATTAAAAGTGTCACTATTGGGGACGTTCTTTAAAAGTGACATTTTTGTCACTTTTAAGGAACGTCCCCATGGTGACACTTAAATTTTTTCATGAATTGTTCTGTTAATTACATCTAATTGTTGTTCTCTTGTTAATTTTGTAAAGTTAACTGCATATCCAGATACACGAATGGTAAGTTGTGGATATTTTTCTGGATGTTCCATTGCATCAACAAGTAGACTTCTATCAAATACGTTTACATTGATATGATGACCTGTTTGCATAAAGAAACCATCAAGCATATTTACTAAGTTATTTACTTTTGTTTCTTCATCTTTTCCAAGTGTTCCAGGTGTGATAGAGAAAGTATAAGAAATACCATCTTCAGAATATTCATAAGGAAGTTTAGCAATTGTATTCATAACTGCTAATGCACCATTAGTGTCTCTTCCATGTAGTGGATTTGCACCTGGTCCAAATGGTTCTCCATCTCTTCTTCCATCTGGTGTATTACCAGTATTTTTACCATATACTACGTTAGAAGTAATGGTAAGTACTGATAAAGTTGCTCTTGAATGTTTGTAAGTATGATGTTTTTCTAACTTCTTCATAAATGATTTTACAATATCTACTGCGATATCATCTACTCTATCATCATCATTTCCGTATTTAGGAAAATCTCCTTCAACTTGGTAGTCCACAGCTAAACCTGTTTCATCACGAATTACTTTTACTTTTGCGTATTTAATAGCAGATAAAGAATCAGCTACAACAGATAGACCTGCAATACCACATGCCATAGTTCTTAAGATATCTCTTTCTTTGTCATGTAAAGCCATTTCTAATGCTTCGTAAGAATATTTATCATGCATGTAATGAATCATATTTAATGCTTTAATATAAGTCTTAGCCAAATATTCCATCATCGTATCAAATTTTTCCATTACTTCATCATAATTTAAATATTCAGAAGTGATTGGTTCAAAACGTGGTGTAATTTGTTTACCACTCTTTTCATCTCTACCACCATTAATAGCATATAATAATGCTTTAGCAAGATTTGCTCTTGCACCGAAGAATTGCATTTGTTTACCAATTTTCATAGCAGATACACAGCATGCAATACCGTAGTCATCTCCTAAAGTTACTCTCATTAAGTCATCATTTTCATATTGAATAGAAGATGTTTTAATAGAAATATCGCTACAAAATTTCTTAAATCCTTCTGGTAGATTTTTAGACCAAAGTACAGTTAAGTTTGGTTCTGGGGCAGGTCCAAGGTTTACTAAAGTATGAAGTACTCTAAAAGAATTTTTGGTAACTAAAGTTCTACCATCAACTCCCATACCACCAATACTTTCGGTTACCCAAACTGGATCTCCACTAAATAAGCTGTTATATTCTGGTGCTCTTAAGAAACGAACTAATCTTAATTTCATAACAAAATGATCCATTAATTCTTGAGCTTGTTCTTCTGTTAAAGTACCATTTTTCATATCTCTTTCAATATAAATATCTAAGAAAGTAGATGTTCTACCTAAGCTCATAGCTGCACCATTTTGATCTTTTACAGCAGCTAAATATGCAAAGTATAGCCATTGGAATGCTTCTTTTGCTGTTTGAGCAGGTTTAGAAATATCAAAACCATAACTTTGAGCCATTGCTTTTAATTCATTTAAAGCCTCAATTTGATCATGTACTTCTTCTCTTTGACGGATTAATTCTTCTGTCATTTCATCTACATCTAAAATAGATAATTCTTCTTTTTTATTTTCAATTAAAGCATCTACACCATAAAGTGCTACTCTTCTATAATCTCCAATAATTCTTCCACGTCCATAGCCATCAGGAAGACCAGTAATTAAGTGAGAACTTCTAGCAGCTCTGATTTCTGGTGTATATACTGCAAAAACGCCATCATTATGTGTTCTTCTTAGGTTGTGATAAATATATTCTACATTCTCATCAACTTTATATCCATAACTTTCACATGATTTTTCTACAATACGGATACCACCATTTGGCATAATTGCTCTTTTTAAAGGAGCATCTGTTTGAAGACCTACAATCTCTTCTAAATCTTTGTTAATATATCCTGGAGCATAACGATTAATGCCAGATGGAGTTTTTGTATCTACATCTAATACATCTCCATTTTCTCTTTCTTTTTTGTATAATTCTAACACATTATCCCATAATTGTTTTGTTTTTGAAGTAGCAGTAGCTAAAAAAGCGCCATCTCCTTCATAAGGTGTATAATTAGCTTGAATAAAGCCTCTTACATCAATTTCTTTTGTCCATTCGCCTTGTCTGTTAAATCCTTCCCATTGTTTAAAGTCCATTGTTTTACCTCCTAAATTTAAAATGTAAAATTGCAGAAATTTTTTAATCCTGCACAATTAATTGTAGCATATCAGATGCAAATTAGCAACATTTTTCGGCAAAAACTTAAAATTTATAAGAGTAAATTTTTAAGTAAAATAAAGTTTTTTTTAGTCATCAAAAAAAGCAAGAGTTTTTATTTCTTGCTTTAGCATAACCAATTTTACTTAATATTATTCTTCGTCATCTTTTACAACTTGAGCTAGTTTATAAATTAATTTTTGCTTTTTAGGAGAAACTGTATTTAAAATGTCATTAAATTCAGAAGATAAGTAGTTAGTAGAATTACTAGAAGTACCATTTAAAATATAGCCTTCTGAAACACCTAAAATTTCACAAACTTGACTTAATCTTTTTAGATTAATATGAGAATTTCCTCTTTCAATTCTAATTAAAAATGCAATAGAAACATCTAGTTTTTCAGCTAAATTTTCTTGTGTCATTTTCTTATCCATTCTAGCTTTTTTCAATCTTTGACCTATGATAGTGTAGTCTAATGCCATAATTTTTACCTCCATCTTATTAATTTTAAATTATATATAGCATGTATCTTTTTCATTTCAAAGAAACATATAAGATAATATAGAACTAAAAATATATTGAAAAATTACAATATTATTGTGGATGAAAACTTTGAAAATATCCTAAAAATCAATTTATATTTATTGTTAAAGATGGAAAAAAATGTAATATACCAGAAGGCTAAAAAAACATCAAAAATCGACAAAAAAAGACAAAAAATGTCGAAAGACAACAAATTGAATGAAAAAAATTAAAACTTAACAAGTAGAAAAAGGAAAACGATAAATCTGTTCTAATACAAACTTAGCTTGAATACAATGTACAAAACAGCGTAAGTCAAGGGGGTTTTTCATTTGGAAAAAAACGTATCAATAGAAGAGCGTGCAGTAAGGCTAGCACAATATATTATAGATAGTAAAGATACTGTAAGAGGAGCAGCCAAACAATTTGGAGTTAGTAAAAGTACGGTACATACCGAAGTAACATTCCAGAACGGTAAGAATAAATCACCTATAATTCCAAAAAGTATTGAAATTAAAAAGGTGTTCTTAGCAGAGAAGAATCCTATTGTAAAATTAGGATTACTAATAAAATAATTAG
>CALYAE010000080.1 GCA_944393435.1 uncultured Clostridia bacterium | reverse complement strand
ATAATAGGCGAGGATACCAATGGAAATGTCGAACAAATAGAAAGTGAAGTTGTAACTTCTACTTCAAAACCTAAAATGACTATCACACAAAACGGAAGCCAGATTATTGTAGGAGCGACAGATGCAGATGGTGTGAAAGATATTGTTATTAACTTAAATGGAAAAAGATATTCAGCAAAAGATATTAATTTACAAGAGGTACAAGTAGGTCCACTTACTCTCCAAGAGGGAAACAATACCATTTCTATTGAAGTAACTAATGTAAGCGGATATACAGAAACTGCAACAACAGAATTATCTTATACTCCATAAAGTAAAGACTCTTATCTAAAAAAATACAAAAGGAGAACCAAAGATGGCACAAGAAATTTATTTAATTGATGATGGAAATAAGCTAAAAAATAAGTTGGTGGAACTATTTGAAGAAGAAAAAGATTACAGATTTAAAAAAGCAAAGCCAAAAGAAATAGAAAACGTTTTAAAAGATATTCCAGCTTTAATTATTATTAATGAAGATGGAATTGCAGAAGATATTATTTCTCTTTGCAATCAAATTAGAGAAAATGAAGATAATAGTATTACACCAATTATTGTGATTTCCTCTATTACTGAGAAAGAACATCGAATTAAAATCTTGCAAGCATGTGTAGAGCATTACATTAAATCTCCAATTGATGAGGAATACTTATATTATACCATTAAAAATGTCATTCGCCTCTTAGATACAAACCGTAGAGTAAGCCCATTAACAGGCTTGCCAGGAAATGTTCAAATACAAGCAGAAATTAAAAAACGTTTGCTTAATAAAGAAGATTTTGCAATTTTATATATCGACTTAGATAATTTTAAAGCCTATAATGATGTGTATGGGTTCTTAAATGGAGATGAGATTATTAAATTTACAGCAAGGTGTGTGCAAAGCCACTTACATGATACAGATGGCATGAATAATTTTGTAGGGCATATTGGTGGAGATGATTTTGTGGCGATTACTTCTAAAACTGATTGTGAAGATATCTGCCAAAATATCATCTTAGAATTTGATCAAGGTGTTTTAAAATATTTTAACCAAGAAGATATTGAAAGAGGATATTTAGAAGTTCCAAATCGTAAATGTGTGATGGAGCAATTCCCGCTAACCACTATTTCTATTGCGGTAGTAGTTGTTGATAAAGGGAGATTTCATAATGTACTAGAAATAGGAGAAGTAGCAGCACAAGTAAAACATTTGGCAAAAACAACGCCGGGAAGTACTTATATGATTGATAGAAGAAAGAATCCAGAAATTCCTATTTGTCCTCTGCCACGCCGTAAAAAATAAAAGGACAACTTAGAATGGATAGTCAGGTAAATAGACTATCCATTTTTTATATGTTAAAATGAACAAAAAGAAAAATGAGGAGAAGTGTCTATGAAAAAAATCCAAAGCCTATATTTAGCTAACCAATATGATTTGGTAAAATCTTATATTTGGGAAGGAATTAGAAAGTTTCCGAATAATATTGCCTTTAAAATAAAACAAAAGCAAGTTAAAAAAGTAACTTATGAAGAAATAACTTATCAAACATTTGGGAAGCAAATAAAGGAATTTGGAACTGGTTTATTAAACTTAGGACTACAAGGAAAAAGGATTGCTATTATCGGAAAAAATTGTTATGAATGGGTAGTTGCTTATACTACTATTTTAGGTGGAGTAGGAGTAGTAGTACCTTTAGATAAAGGCATGCAACAGATAGAAATTCAAAGCTGTATGGCAAGAAGTTATACAGATGCCATTATATTTGAGCAAGAATATTTAGAACAAATGAAAGAAATTTGCAAACAAAAACTTACCAAAACAAAACAATTTATTTGCATGAATGAAGAAGAAAAAAATGTTCCAGAACTTAAAAAAGAATTTCAGCAAATGGATGCACAATTTTTTACCATGCAAGAAATCATGCAAATAGGGGAAAAAGAAATCGAAAATGGAAATAAAACCTATGAAACCATAGAGATTGATCCAGATGCTTTAGCAAGCATTATTTTTACCTCAGGTACCACTTCTATCTCAAAAGCAGTTATGTTATCTAACCGAAACATTGCTTCTAATTTATATGCTTTAAAAAGTATTGAAAAAATATATGATACAGATGTAAATTTAGCCTTTTTACCAATGCACCATACTTTTGGCTCCACAGCACAACTATTCTTTTTATCAGAAGGTGTTATGAATGTTTTTTGTGATGGTTTACGCCACATTCAATCTAATTTAAAAGAATATAAGGTATCTATTTTTGTTTGTGTGCCATTATTATTAGAAGCTATGTATAAAAAGATTATGGCAGAAGTTGATAAACAAGGAAAAACATTGCTTGTTAAAATCATGAGTAAGGTAACTTCCTTCTTAAGAGTTTTTGGAATTGATATTAGAAGAAAAGTATTTAAACAAATTTTAGATGGGTTAGGTGGAAATATTCGTTTTGTTATTAGTGGAGCATCAGCAATTGACAAAAAAGTGGCAAAAGGATTTGATGCTTTGGGAATTTTAACCGTACAAGGATATGGTTTAACAGAAACTTCACCAGTACTTTCTGCTGAAAATGAATTTTGTATTAAATTTGGTTCTGTGGGGGTACCGATGAAAAATGTAGAAATTGCAATTGATGAGCCAAATAGAAAAGGAATCGGAGAAATTATTGCAAAAGGACCTAATATTATGATGGGATATTATGAAAATGAAGAGGCAACAAAAGAAGTTATGGAAGAGCGTGATGGAGAAAAGTGGTTTCATACAGGAGACTTAGGTTATTTAGATAAAGACGGATTTTTGTTTATCACAGGACGTAAGAAAAATGTGATTGTATTAAAAAATGGAAAAAATATTTATCCAGAAGAACTAGAATCTTTAGTAAACAATTTTGCTTATGTTGCTGAAAGCATGGTATTTGGTATGCCAAAAGGAGATGATTTGGTTTTATCTGTGAAAATTGTATATAACAAAGAATATGTAGAAGAAAAATTCCCACAAATAACAAAGGAAGAATTAAAACAAATGATTTGGAAAGATATAAAACAAATCAATCACACACTTCCTAATTATAAACATATTAAAAACTTAATTTTAACAGAGGAACCAATGATTAAAACCACAACAGCTAAAATTAAAAGATTTGAAGAAATTCAAAAAGAAATTGCAAAACAAAAAGGATTAAGAGTAAGCACTTCAGAAAGTTAAAAAGGAGAATTGTTAAAATGCAAACCATCTATTATAATGGAGACTTTCTTTCATTTGAGAATCAGGAAATAGAAGCCATATTAGTACAAGATGATAGGATTAAAAAAATAGGTAAAAAAGAAGAAATTTTTTCACTTCAAAACCAAGATACCAAAAAAATAAACTTACATGGTAATACTATGATGCCAGCATTTATCGACAGTCATAGTCACTTTATGGCTGTTGCTAATCAATATTTGCAAGTTTCTTTAAAGAATTGCAGTACAATCAAACAAATACAAGATCAATTATTAAACTATCAAATACAAAATCATTTGCCAAATGATAGATGGATTATAGCAAACGGATTTGACTCTTATAGGTTAGAAGGTCATACAAAACTAAGGAAAGAACAAATAGATGAAGTACTTCCTAATCATCCAGTATTGATTCACAATCAATCAGGACATTCTGGAATCCTAAATACAAAGGCATTAAACTTATTGAATATTGATAGCCACACAGTTCCACCAGCTGGAGGGAAAATTGAAAAAATCAATCAAGAATTAACAGGATATTTAGAAGAAAATGCTTTTATAGAAACTCTAAAAAAAGTGCCAATGCCACCACTTTTAGATATTTTAAAAGCGGTAAAACAAGCAGAACAAGAATATTTTTCCTATGGAATTACAACTGTACAAGAAGGTTTTTTAAGTAAAGAATTACTAGATATCTATCAAGAAATTGTAAAGGAAAATCAATTACAAATTGATATCATTGCTTATATAGATAAAACAATCTTAGAAGAAGTAAAAAGAAAATTCCCTAAAAATATCAAGCAATATCAAAATCATTTCAAAATAGGAGGCATAAAAATATTTTTAGATGGTTCCCCACAAGATAGAACAGCATGGATGAGAACTCCTTATGAAAAAAGCACAGATTATTTTGGATATGGTACGATGCAAGATAAAGAGGTAGAAGAAAGTATTTTTATAGCTAGAAAAGAACAAATGCAAATCTTGGCACATTGTAATGGAGATCGAGCAGTAGAGCAATATATGGAAATGATACAAAAAGTAGAAAAAACAGGTAGTATTTTAAGACCTGTATTAATACATGGACAGCTTTTAGGGCTTGATCAATTAAAACAAATTAAGAAGTTAGGAATCATTCCATCATTCTTTGTAGCTCATGTCTATTATTTTGGAGAAGTTCACATAGAAAATTTTGGCCTTGCAAGAGCAGAAAGAATAAGCCCTGCTAAAAGTAGTTTAGATAATAATATTTTATTTACTTTTCACCAAGATGCACCAGTGATAAAGCCAAATATGTTGGAAACGATATGGTGTGCAGTAAATAGAATCACAAAAGGTGGAATAAAGCTAGGAAAAGAAGAAGCAATTGATGTGATAAATGCCATAAAAGCAGTAACCATTAATAGTGCCTATCAATACTTTGAAGAAGATAGCAAAGGAAGAAATGCCGAAGGGAAAAAGGCAGCTCTAATTAAGGTGAAGCAAAATACTTTCAAAGAGAAAAAAGAAGAATTAAAAACAATACAGGTTTTAGAAACTATAAAAAATGGCAAAACTGTATACCAAATAGAAAATAAGAACAGTAATAAAATCAAAAACATCTCATATAAATAAGATATGAGGTGTTTTTATGATTATACTAGATAAAAAGAGAATCGGAATCATAGCAGGAATTTTGCTTGTTGCAGTATTTGCTTTTACTTTTCAAACAGCAAATTTAAATAAAACTGTACAAACAGTGAGTCTGCCAGTATCCAATAAAGTCATTGTAGTAGATGCAGGCCACCGGAAAACCAGATGAAGGAGCACAAAGTAGCAGTCGGAACAACAGAAGCAGCTACAAACCTAAAAATTGCACTAAAATTACAAACCTTATTAGAACAATCAGGAGCAACCGTTATTCTAACAAGAAGCGATGAAAATGGGCTTTATGATTTAGATAAAAATACATTAAAAGAAAAGAAAATTTCTGATATTCATAATAGAGTAAAAATTGGGAATGAATCACAAGCAGATATTTTTGTATCCATCCATTTAAACAAAATTCCGCAAAGTCAGTATTATGGTTGGCAATGCTTTTATAAACAAAACGATGAAGAAAGTACAAATTTAGCTAAAAGTATCCAATCAAATTTAAATGATGCTATTCAAAAAGAAAATAAAAGAGTGGCGATGAAACTAGATAATGTGTATATTATGAAACATGTAGAAATTCCAATTTCAATTGTAGAATGTGGTTTTTTATCTAATCCAGAAGAAGAAAAACAACTTTTAACAGATGAATATCAAGATAGATTAGCTTGGGGAATTTATAATGGAATTATGGATTATTTTTATGAGTAGATTAAGTAAACATGCATAAAAATTTCACTTTTTGGTAAAAATATGTTTAAAACAGATTAAAAACAAGGAGTGAAATTTCAAACATGGAATATAGAACCTTAAGCGGAAAAGGTGCAATTTTAAGCCAAAGTCAATTAGAACAATACTTAGAAACGATTGCTTCAGATCAAGGTTTAAAACCAAACTCAGATAAAAATACGTATCCTATTCCAAGGCTAAAAGAAAATTTTGAATTCATTACACAAGTATATGGGTTATTAAATGAACACATCAAACTAAAAATACCAATTCATCCAGCAGGAGAATGGTTATTAGATAATTACTACATTATAGAAGAAACAGTACAATCTATTAAAAATAATTTGAGCCTAAAAAAATATACCCAATTTTTAGGGTTAGCCAATGGAAAAGATCAAGGATTTGCCAGAGTTTACGTTTTAGCAAGTGAGATTGTAAATTATACGGATAGTAAAATAGAAGCAAAAACATTAAGTAGTTATTTACAAGCCTATCAGAAAAAGAAAAATTTAAGTATGGAAGAGATTTGGAATATTCCTATTTTTATTCAAATTGCTCTAATTGAAAATGTTAGGCAAATTTGTGAAAAGATTTATTTTTCTCAAATACAAAAATATAAAGTGGAAAATATAATTGAAAGGTTAGTAGAACAAAAAAATAAAGAAGAACTTCAATTTACACATTTAGGAGAATATAAAGCAAAAGTAAAAGAGTATGGAGAGATGAAGTATCCTTTTATTGAATATTTATCTTATCGTCTTAAAAAATACGGAAAAAAAGCATATCCTTATTTAAATATTTTAGAAGAACAAATTAATAAAATGGGAACAGATATTGCAGAAGTAGTAAAAAAAGAGCATTTTGATATTGCACTTCGTAAAATCTCCATGGGAAATTGTATTACCAGTATTAAAAATCTAAATCGAATTAGTATGATAGAAATTTTCGAGAAAATCAATGGTGTAGAAGATATCTTAAAACAAGATCCAGCAGAAGTTTATGAAAAAATGGATTATCAGACCAAAGTGCTTTATCGAAATAAAATTAAAGAAATAGCTAAAAAAACCAAAATTTCAGAATTATATATTGCCAAAAAGATATTGCTACTTGCCAAAAATGCAAAAGAAGATTATGAAAACATAGATAAAGAAAAAATCAAGCAAAAGAAAAAAACGCATGTTGGCTATTATTTAATAGCAGAAGGAAGCCATATTTTATGGCAGGAGTTAACAGGGAAAAGAAAAAAGGTACTTACCAATCATCAGAAAATAAGAATAGCTATTAGTTTATTAGCAATTTTAACAATTTTGAGTGTAAGTTTACTTAGCATCTATTTTTACCGTCAAACCTCTTCTTTGCTTTTAACAATTGTATTAGCAATTTTGCTACTAATTCCTCTGCAAGCTATCTTAGTACAACTATTTCAATATCTTTTAGGAAAATTGGTGAAACCAAAACCAATTCCAAAATTGGATTTTGAAGCAGGGGTTCCAAAAGAAGCGGCAACCTTTGTCGTAATACCTACCATTTTAAATTCCAAAGAAAAAGTAAAAAAATTAATGCAAAATTTAGAAACTTATTATTTTGCAAACCAAAGTGAAAATCTTTATTTTGCCCTTTTAGGGGACTGCACAGCAGGTAAAAATGAAAAAGAACCTTTTGATGAAGAAGTAATAGAGGCAGGAATAGAAGAAGCAAAACGTTTAAATTCTATGTATCCAGATGATACTTTCCCAAAATTTCATTTTCTTTACCGCAAAAGAACTTGGAATGCAAAAGAGGAATGCTATTTAGGTTGGGAAAGAAAAAGAGGGTTATTAAATCAATTTAATGAATATCTTTTAGGAAAAACAAAAAATGAATTTTTAGCAAATACATTAGAAGATGTTAAACAAATTCCAGTAATTCTTTATATTATCACTTTAGATGCTGATACAAGGCTTTGCTTTAATACGGGATTAGAATTAATAGGTAGCATGGCACATATACTTAATACCCCTATTTTAAATAAAAGAAAAGATCTAGTCATTAGCGGACATGCCCTAATTCAACCAAGAGTAGGAATTTCTTTGCAAGAAGTACAAAAAAGTCTTTTTACAAAAATTTATGCAGGGTCAGGAGGAAAAGATGCCTATACCAATGCAATATCAGATATCTATCAAGACAATTTTGAAGAAGGAATTTTTACAGGAAAAGGAATCTATGATGTTTGTGTATTTTCAACAGTCTTAAATCAAGAGATAGCAGAAAATACAGTTCTTAGCCATGATTTATTAGAAGGAAGTTACTTAAGATGTGGACTTGCCTCTGATATTATGCTGATGGATGGTTATCCACCAAATTACAATAGTTTTAAGGCAAGGCTTCATAGATGGATTCGTGGAGATTGGCAAATTTTAAGATGGCTAACAGGGACAATTATCAATAAAAAGGGAGAAAAAAAGAAAAATCCCCTTACTCCATTATCGAAATATAAAATCTTTGATAATTTACTAAGAAGTTTGCAAGAACCAATGGTAATGATAAGCCTTATTTTTCTAATGATAGTAAAGCTATTTTACAAAGTTTCCATTGGACCAATTGTTACGGTATTAATTTTGTCAGTTTTAATGCCAACTGTACTTGAAATTGTAAATCGTATTGTATTTCGTAAAGAGGAAGAAACGGTGCAAAAGACCTTTGCAAAAACAATGACAGGGGTAAAAGCAAGCCTTGTAAGAGGAGTTTTAGCATTAACAGGCTTGCCAGATAAGGCTTATTTTTCACTAAATGCCATTATTAAAACCCTATACCGTCTTTTCATTAGTAAAAAACATTTTTTAGAATGGATGACAGCAGAAGAGGCTGAAAAAAATGCGAAAAAAGACTTAAAATCCTACTATCTTAATATGCTACCCAACGTCATCATTGGTTTTTTAGGGCTTATTGTATTGTTTTTCATACCAATCAGTATTTACAGTATTTTTATTGTTCTATTTAGTGTACTTTGGCTTTTAGGACCAGCTATTTTCTGGGCAATTAGTAAAGAAACACAACAGGAAAATAAGCTAAATGAACTAACCAAAGAAGAACAAGACTATCTTCTTACTTTAGGGCAAAAAACCTGGCAATATTTTAAAGATTATTTAAATGAAAAAACCAATTTCTTACCGCCTGATAATTATCAAGAAGATCGAAATCCAAAAGTTGTTTTTAGAACTTCTCCAACCAATATTGGGCTTGGAATGCTTGCAGTAGTTTCTAGCTATGATTTAGGATATGAAAAATTAGATGACACCATAAAACTTTTAGAAAAAATGGTAGTAAAAACAGCAGATCTTCCAAAATGGAATGGACATTTATATAATTGGTATGATTTAAAAACGTTGACTCCTTTAAACCCAAGATATGTTTCTTCCGTAGACAGTGGAAATTTAGTAGGATATTTACTAACAACCAAACAATTTTTATTAGAAATCAAAAATACAAAAAAAGAAGAAGTTACGCAAGAACTTATTTCTAAAATAGATTCCATGATTCCTATCATAGATAAACTCATAAACGAAGCAGATTTTTCTAAACTTTATGATGAACAAGCAAGACTATTTTCCATTGGGTATCATGTAGAAGAAAATAAATTAACAGACTCTTATTACGATCTTTTAGCATCAGAAGCAAGGCAAACCAGTTTAGTAGCAATTGCCAAAAAAGATATACCTGTCAAACATTGGTATAACTTAAGTAGAACACTGACTATTTTAAATAAATATAAAGGACTTATTTCATGGTCAGGAACTGCTTTTGAATATTTAATGCCAAATAGCAATATTCCGAAATATCCAGGGAGTTTATTAGATGAATCTTGTAAATTTATGCTTATGAGCCAAAAAGAATATACTAAAAAATTAAATATCCCATGGGGAATTTCAGAATCTGCCTTTCATTTAAAAGATTTGCAAGATAATTATCAATATAAAGCATTTGGAATCCCATGGTTAGGCCTAAAAAGAGGTCTTTCTGATGAAATGGTAGTAGCGCCTTATGGAAGTATTATGGCTCTTCCGGATGAACCAAAACAAGTAATTGCGAATTTAAAGCGAATGGAAAAGCAAGGAATGTATCAAAAATACGGTTTTTATGAATCGATTGATTTTACACCTACAAGATTAAAAAAAGGGCAAGAATATGCAGTTGTTAAAACCTATATGGCGCACCATCAGGGCTTAATTTTACTTGCTATTAATAACTTATTAAAAGCACAAATTTTGCAAAAACGTTTTATGCAAAATCCACAAATCAAAGCAGTAGATATTTTACTGCAAGAACGTATGCCAGAAAATGTGATTATAACCAAAGAAGAAAAAGAAAAAGTAGAAAAACGAACTTATGTAGATGAACAAAATTATACACAAAGAGAAATTACAAAACCACAGACAAAATTGCCACAAATCAATAGTTTATTTAGTAATCAATATACCATTATTACAGACAGTAGAGGAAGGGGATATAGTAAGTACCAAGATATTTACATCAATCGTTACAAAAAAACCGCAGACACAGAACAAGGAATTTTCTTCTTTTTCAAGGATTTAAAAACAAAGCGTATTTGGTCAGCTAGCAAAATGAGTTATTTAAGTCATCCAGATAAATATACCATGTACTTTACACCAGAGCAAAATAAAATTGTAAGACAGGATGGAAATATAGAAACAGTTCTTAAAACAACCATTGCAGCAAATGAACCAGTGGAATTAAGAACAGTGGAACTAACGAATTTTGGAATAGAAAAGCAAACTATTGAAATTACCAGTTTCTTAGAACCAGTTTTATCTACACAAGCACAGGACAATAGTCATACAGCTTTTAATAATCTATTTTTAAATTATGAATATTTAGAAGATTTACAAGCTATTTTAGTAACAAGAAGAACAAAAAATGAGGCAGAAAAACAAATCTATTTAGGAACTTGTTTTTATACAGAAAATGAAACAGTAGGAGAGGTAGAATATGAAATAGACAAAGAAAAATTTTATGGAAGAAATGAACTTGGTCTTCCAATTGCAGTAAAGAATTCCATTCCCTTTAGCAGACAAATCAAATACACTACTGACCCTATTATAAGTTTTAGAAGAACCATTACCATTAACCCAGAGCAGACCGTAAGTTTACATCTTCTACTTTCCACAGGACAAACAAAACAGCAAGTAGTAAACCAGCTAAAAGAATTTTCAAATCAAGAAACTATTAAGCATAATTTTGAATTAAGAAAAGCTAAAGTAGAAGCAGAAAATAAATATTTAGGTGTAGAAGGAAAACAACTTGAGTTTTATCAAAAAATTTTAGGATATTTACTATTTGAAAATCCACTAAAAAAACTACAATTTTCTTCCAAACTCGTATTAGATGTTATCAAAAAAGATGAGGAACTTAGCAAAAATAAGTCTACTAAACTTCAAGAAATACCAAAAATTCCAGTTAGTAGATTATGGCAATATGGTATTTCTGGAGATTTGCCAATTTTACTTCTTACTATTAAAGAACAAGAAGAATTAGAAGTCATACCACAAATTTTAAAATTATTTAATTATTTTTATGTAAAAGATATTAGAATGGATTTAGTCATTTTAAATGAGGAAAAATATAGTTATGAAGGACAAGTAAAAGAAGGAATTTTTAACCATATTTTAAACGAAAATCTATCCTATCTTCAAAATGTTCCAGGTGGCATTTTTGTTTTAGAAAATATAAGTAAAGAAGAAAAAGAATTTTTACAAGCAAGAGCAAATGTGATGATAGATGCAGGATATGGGAATATCCAAAGATATATAAAAGAATTAGAAGAAGAATATTTAGAGCAATTAAAAGAAATGCCACAAGAAGAACAAAGTAGAATCATAGAAGAATCTGTACCAATTCGTGAAAAATTAGAAAATTTAAAATATTTTAATGAATATGGAGGTTTTTCACAAGATGGAAAGGAATACTGTATTCGTTTTAATAAAGAAGAAAAACTACCAACCGTATGGAGCCATATTTTAGCAAATCCAACCTTTGGTACTTTAGTAACAGAAAGTATGGGAGGGTATACCTGGCATAAAAATAGTAGATTAAATAGACTAACTGCATGGAGCAACAATCCTGTTACAGATGTGCCTTCTGAAATTCTTTATTTTCAAGATAAAGAAACTAAAAAAATATGGTCAATGGGGTTTTCACCATGTCCGGATGAAAATGATTATACTGTTACCTATGGTTTTGGTTATGCCAAATATCGTCATGTAAGTAAAGGAATAACACAAAAATTAGATATATTTGTTCCAAGAGAAGACCCAATTAAAGTACAGATATTAGAATTAAATAACCATGAATTAAAAAGAAAAAAATTAAAAATTGTTTATTATTTAAAACCAGTATTAGAAGAGGATGAACTAAAATCAAATGGTTATTTAAATCTAGAATATCATGAGAATTCTAATTTGGTTTGTGTAAACAATATAGCAGCAGAAGGTAATTTTTCAAAATATTGTTTTGTAGCAAGTAGTGAAAAAATCACATCTTATACAGGAAGTAAAGAGGCTTTTTTCGGGAAAGGAAATTTAGAAAGTCCAGAGAGTTTACAACAAATAGAATTAAATAGGCAAAATAGTTTATGGGAAAGTGGTATCATTGCTATTCAATGCGAAGTAGAATTAGAGGCCTTAGAAAGTAAAAAAATTATATTTTTATTAGGTGTGGGAGAAAATTTATTAGAATGTCAAGATTTAAGTTATCAATATAGTCATTTGGCTAAAGTATATGAAGAATATGAAAAAACAAAATATTATTGGAAACAGATGACAGAAAAATTACAAGTAAATACCCCACTTGAATCCACTAACTTATTGTTAAATGGATGGCTTGTTTATCAGGTACTAACTTCTCGTATGTGGGGAAGAACAGGATATTATCAATCAGGTGGAGCTTATGGATTTAGAGATCAGCTCCAAGATACGGTTGCACTAAAATATAGTGACCCAAGTTTTATGAAAGAGCAAATTATCAAGCACAGTAGTCATCAATTTAAACAAGGAGATGTAGAACATTGGTGGCATGATGATACCAAAAGAGGCATTAGAACAAGGTTTAGTGATGACCGTTTGTGGCTAGTTTATTTAGTAGAAGATTATTTGGAATTTACAGGTGATAATAGTATTTTAGAGGTAGAAACACCTTATAGACAAGGAAATCCATTGCCAGAAGGTGTAGATGAAAAATATGATTATTATCCTGAAACAGAGGAAAGAGAAATAATTTATGAACATTGTAAAAAAGCAATTGAAATTTCTCTTGTTTTTGGAGAAAATGGTCTTCCAAAAATTGGATCTGGAGATTGGAATGATGGATTTAGTAAGGTAGGAAATGAAGGAAAAGGAGAAAGTGTATGGCTTGGATTTTTCCTATATACAGTACTACAAAGATTTATTCCGATTTGCATACAAAATAAAGAAGAAGATTTAGCACAAAAATATGAGCAAGTCATGGAAAAATTAAAAAAAGCATTAAATAACAATGGATGGGATGGTAGATGGTTTAAAAGAGCTTTTATGGATGATGGACATGTACTTCGGAAGTATGCAAAATGAGGAATGTAGAATTGATGGCATCTCACAAAGCTGGTCTGTTATTTCAAATGCAGGAGATAATGATAAAAAATATATTTCTATGGAAAGTTTAGAGAATCATTTAGTAGATCGAGAGCATGGTATTATCAAACTTTTAGATCCACCTTTTGAAAAAGGAATTTTAAATCCGGGATATATTAAGGCTTATCTTCCAGGAACCAGAGAAAATGGAGGTCAATACACCCATAGTAGTATTTGGGCTGTAATTGCAGAAGCAATACTTGGCTTTGGAAATAAAGCAGGAGAATATTATCGTATGATTAATCCAATTGAGCATAGTAGAACAAAAGAAGCAGCACAAAAATATAAAGTGGAACCTTATGTAATAGCAGCAGATATTTATGGACAAGGAAATTTAGCAGGTAGAGGTGGATGGACCTGGTATACAGGATCAGGTAGTTGGATGTATGAAGCAGGGATAAAATACCTTTTAGGATTAAGAATTCAAAAAGGAATTCTAACATTAAAACCATGTATTCCAAGTGATTGGAAAGAATATAGCTTTAGATACCAATATGGAAATACGATTTATCACGTAGTTGTAAAAAATCCAAATGGTCAAAATACAGGAATTCGTAAATTTGTAGTAGATGGACAAGAAGTAGAAGAAAAACAGTTGCAGTTAACAAAAAACGGAGGAGTGCATCATATAGAAGTAGAAATGTAGAAATTTGCTTACTAAGGTAAATTGTGTTATAATAAAGATATGATCTAAGTGATATTATAAAAAGGAAGAAGGAAAAAACAATATGAAAAGAACTTTAAGAAAATGGACAAGTAGAATGGTTTTATTCCTGATGGTAATCATTGCAATTGCTATGATTATTGGAGCAATTTATCTTTTGAAGGTAACGATGATTGTAGATCGGCAGCCTATCATTGAGATTCCAAACGATCTGGTGAAGCAAAATGTGATTACAGGTTTGGCAGCTTGGATTGGGGGCCCTCTTCTTATTGGAGGAGGCCTAGGAATCTTAGAGAAAATCTTCAGAAGATAATTTGGAAAAGAGTCACTGTTTGTGACTCTTTTTTGTGTTACAAAAATATTTCAAAAATATTTCAGAAATATGACAAAAATCCATAAAAAAACTTGTACAAAATAACTTATTATGATATAAATATAACTAGAAAACAAAGGGAAAACTCTTTAAAAAAGAAAGGTAGGGGCTTTTTGTGGAAGAGATAAGACAAGAAACAGATCAAAAAATAGAACAACCAGCTACTGCAAAAGAGGGGAATCAACCAGAAGAAAAGAAAAAGACCATCCTAGTGGTAGATGATGAAAAAAGAATTGTAGACATATTAGTCTATAATTTACAAAAAGAAGGCTATCAAACGTTAGAAGCAAATGATGGAGAAGAAGCCATTTCTATTGCACTTGAAAAAAAGCCAGACTTAATTTTATTAGATATCATGCTACCAAAGGTGGATGGTCTAACAGTATGCCAAAGGTTAAGACATACTTTAAATGTACCAATTCTAATTTTATCTGCTAAAGATGAAGAGGTAGATAAAATCGTGGGGCTAGAACTAGGGGCAGATGATTATATCACAAAACCATTTAGTGTAAGAGAATTGGTAGCTAGAGTAAAAGCAAACCTAAGAAAAGTGGAAATCTCAAATGGAGGAGGAGAAGTATCAGAAACACCAAAAGAGACAAAACACTTAATTGATTTAGGAGAAATGACCCTTGATTTAGATAAATTTGAGGTTAAGGTAAGGGGAAATCCAATTGATCTTACTTTAAGAGAATTTGAAGTATTAAAATATTTAGCAAACCAACCAGGGCAAGTAGTAACAAGAGAAATCTTGTTAGAAAAAGTATGGGGATATGAATATTACGGAGATATTAGGACAGTAGATGTTACGGTAAGAAGAATTAGAGAAAAAATTGAAAAGGATACTTCATCTCCTAAAATTCTAATTACCAAAAGAGGAGTAGGTTACTACTTAGCAAACAATGAAAAAGGAACTTAAGGTATGATAAAAAGTATACAAACGAAAATTATATTAATCTTTTTTGTACTAGGTATTGTTATGGTAAGTGCTCTTTCCTTTTTCCATATTATGATGCTAGAAAATATTAGTCAACCATTAGATACTAGCTTATCACAAGTGGAAATTAGTCAATTAATTGAAGCACAAATCTCACAAACCAAAATTATTACAGTGATTGCAATTGGAATTTTTGCAATCATTACCTTGTTAGTAGGATATTTTATATCCAAATCAGTAACAAAGCCAATCAATTTACTCATCCAAAATGCACAAAAAATTGCAGCAGGAGAAGAAATAGAAATAGAAGATTCGGATAAGAAAAATACGCAAATTGATGAATTAGTGAATGCTTTTAGTTTAATGACAACAGAACTAAAACAAAATTTAAATGAAATGGGAAAACAAAAAAAGCAAATTGAAACAATTTTATTACACATGACAGATGGAATTATTGCTTTTGATATGGAAGGTAATATCATTCATATTAACCCAGCGGCTATCAATTTATTAAATTTGAATGAGCAAGATAAAAATTTTGAACAAATTTTTCAAAAATTACAAGCTGACATTAATTTGGAAAAAATCGTATATCTTGAGAACTGGACATCCTCTGAGCAAAGACTTCATGTGGGGGAAAAATATATTAATCTCTTATTTGCTCCTTTTCAAGATGAAAATGATAGGCCAGCAGGAGTAATTGTAGTTATTCAAGATATTACAGAGCATGTGAAATTAGATAATATGAGAAAAGAATTTGTAGCAGATGTATCCCATGAATTAAAAACACCAATTACTTCTATCATGGGTTATGCAGATACCCTCTTAGAAAGTGAATATGATAAAGAAATGCAAGTAAAATTCTTAGGGGTAATTAGTTCAGAAGCAAGAAGAATGGCAAAACTAGTAACAGACCTCTTAACACTTTCTAGGTATGATAATAAAAAAGTTACCAAAGAAGAATCAGAGTTTGATTTAGGAGAACTAACCAAAAAATGCTTAGAAAGATTAAGGTTTGAAATTGAAAAGAAAAATCATCATGCAGAATGTTTTGTAACAGCAAATGTACCTCCAGTACATGCAGATAAATACGGAATTGAAAGAGTTATTCTAAATATTATTTCCAATAGCATTAAATATACACCTGATAATGGAACCATTAAAATTTATGTAGGATTTGTGTATAATGATGCTTATATTAAGGTAATTGATAATGGAATTGGAATTCCCCAAGATGATTTAAGCCGAATTTTTGAGAGATTTTACCGTGTGGATAAAGCAAGAACTAGAGAAATGGGTGGTACAGGTCTTGGGCTTTCCATTGCTAAAGAAATTTTAACCCAAAATCATGGAAGTATTGATATTAAAAGTGAAGTAGGCAAAGGAACAGAAGTAGTTATTAGAATTCCAGTTAATAAAAAAGGGTGATGTTACCTTAAAAATCGTAAAATTAAGTTAGAAGGGATGAGAAAAAGCAAAATGGTAATAAGTGATAAGGTACGTAATGTATTAGAATGGATATTTTGTATTGTAATTGCATTTGTTTTAGCAGTTTTAATTAAATATTTTGTGGGAACACCTACCATTGTCAGTCAGGTGTCTATGAATCCTACTTTAAAAAGTGGACAAAGGTTAATTTTAAATAGAATTTCTAGAACCATTAAAGAAATGCCACAAAGAGGAGATATTATTACTTTTGAAGCACCAAGTGTAAAAGCCTATCAATCTATCGATGAAATCGACTTTAATTCTCCTGTTGCTAAATATGAAAATGAACCAACTTCTTGGTGGGGCAAGTTTACTTACTATGTATTAGAAATTGGAAAAGAAAGTTATATCAAAAGAGTGATTGGTCTTCCAGGAGAACACGTAAAAATTGAAAATGGAAAAGTATATATTAACGGAGAAGAGCTACAAGAGGATTATTTGGCTGAAAATGTAGTAACAGAAGCAGTGCAAAATAGTTACTTTTTAGACCTAACTGTTCCAGAAGATTGTGTATTTGCAATGGGAGATAATAGAACCCAATCAACAGATTGTAGATCTTTTGGTTGCATACCATTAGAAAAAATTGAAAGCAAAGTATGGATTCGTTTTTGGCCACTTGATTTGTGGGGACATGTAGATTAAGCAAAATTTAAAGGAGATAAAGACATTGGCTTTTGAGAACTTAATTGGAAATGAAAAAAATAAAGAACTATTAAAAGTAGCAGTTAAAGATCATAATCTAGTCCATAGTTATTTATTTACAGGACCAGAAGGAATTGGAAAAGACCTATTTGCTAAAGAATTTGCACAAATGATTCTTTGCGCAGGGGATGAAAAACCTTGCCACATCTGTAAATCTTGTATAGAATTTTTAGGAGAAAGTCACCCTGATTTTATGATAATAAAGCCAGAGGATGGAAAAACCATTAAAATTGATCAGGTAAGATTTATGCAAGAAAAAATAGCTGAAAAGCCTGTTACTTCTGAGAAAAAAGTATACATTCTCTCACAAAGTGAAACAATGACAAGGGAAGCGGCGAATAGTTTATTAAAAACATTAGAAGAGCCACCAGAATATGCCGTTATCATTTTAACTACTTCTAATGAAAGTAAATTATTAACAACTATTAAATCAAGATGTATTAAAATCCATTTTACGCCAATTCCTGATGAAAAGATTTTAGAGTATCTAAAACAGCATCATTTAGATTCAGAAATTACAACTAATATGATAAAACAAGCTGGTGGCAGTTTAGGAAAATTATTAAAGATGACAGAAGAAAAAGAGCAATATCTTGGTATAGAAAATTTGTTAAAGCAAATAGAAACACAAACTATCACACAAGTTTGGAGTCAAGCCGAAGTATTGTATCAAGCAAAAGACAGTATCATTAGTTTACTAGAATATATGGTTATTGTTTTTGATCAAGAACTAAGAAAGAAAGATAATCTTTGTTATGCAAATGCAATTACTATCATAGAGCAAGCAAAACAAAGAATTCTAGCAAATGCCAATTATGATATGACAATAGATGATTTACTATTAAAATTATGGGAGGAAATGCATTGAAAAATATAATCGGTGTTAGGTTTAGAAAGCCAGGAAAAATTTATTTTTTTGATCCAGGAAATTTACAATTAAAAAAACAAGATAAGGTAGTTGTAGAAACAGCCCAAGGGCAAGAACTTGGGGAAGTTGTAATTAGTAATCGAGCAATGCCAGAAGAAAATTTAACAGCTCCACTAAAAAAGATTATTCGTATTGCAAACCAAAAAGATATCAAACATGATTTAGACAATAGAAAAAAAGAAAAAGAGGCTTTTGCAATTTGCGAAGAGAAGATAAAAAAATATCAATTAGACATGCATTTAACAGAAGTAGAATATAAATTTGATAATAGTAAGATTTTATTCTATTTTACAGCAGATGGAAGAATTGATTTTAGAGAGTTAGTAAAAGATCTAGCAGCAGTCTTTAAAACCAGAATTGAATTAAGACAAATAGGCGTTAGAGATGAAGTAAAAAAAATCGGCGGTAATGGAGTCTGCGGTAGAGAACTTTGCTGTTGTACGTTTTTAGGAAACTTTGAAACTGTTTCTATTAAAATGGCAAAAGAACAAAACATCTCTTTAAATCCGACTAAGATATCTGGTAATTGTGGAAGACTTATGTGTTGCTTAAAATATGAACAAGAAGTCTATGAAGAAAAATTAAAACGTCTGCCAAAAGTAGGAGCAATTGTCAAAACCACAGATGGGGAAGGCGTTGTAGACTCTGTTGAAACTTTAAAAGAAATTGTTCATGTAAAATTTAAAGATGGAGATGACACTTTCTATAAAAAATATCCAGCAATAGATGTCAAAATTATCAAAAATGTAGGCAAAGAGCAGTTAGATCCAGAAGAAAAACAACATCTAAAAGAATTGCAAGAATTAGAAAAATTAGAAAAGTTAGAAAAATCAGAAAAAATAGACAAACAGAACGAAGAATAAAATAAAGCTACTTTACAGTTAAAGATACAATTTTAGGAAGTTTAAAAAGTGAAAAAATCGAGAGGTGGTGAAAAAAATGGCATATAAAATTACAGATAAATGTATTGAATGTGGTGCTTGCGCTGCTGCTTGTCCAGTATCTTGTATTACACAAGGGGAAGGAAAGTATGTAATTGATGCAAATACTTGTATTGGCTGTGGAACATGCAGTGGAGTTTGCCCAATAGGAGCACCAGAACCAGAAGAATAATTTACCATAGGGACGTTCCTTTTGGCAAAAAATTAGCCAAAAGGAACGTCCCTATTGGCTAATTTTTTCTAAGGCTAAAAGTTCTTCCCAGCGTTTATCTACTTCTTTTTGAAACTCTTCTATCATCCATTCATTTCCAGGTTTAAACATGTGTTTAAATCTTTTTTGTGGTTTTAGAAATTCTTCAATAGGCAATTTTTTAGCAGGCTTAAAAGTAATTTTATACTTACCATCTACTACCTCATATAGAGGCCAGTAGCAAGTTTCAACAGCTAATTTGTTAATTTGCATTAGCATATCTGTTGGGTATCCCCAACCTCTAGGACATGGAGATAGAACATTTAAAAATGTTGGACCTTTTGTATAAATTGCTTTTTCAGCTTTTTCATATAAATCTTTAAAGTTCATATAAGCAATACTTTGTGCAACATAAGGTAAATGATGGGATGCCATAATTTCGGTTAAATCTTTTCTAGATTGCATTTTTCCAGGGATTACAGTTCCAGCAGGAGAGGTCGTAGTATCAGCAAATTTAGGAGTTGCTGATGAACGTTGAATACCTGTGTTCATGTATGCACCATTATCATAACATACATAAAGCATGTCATGTCCTCTTTCCATAGCGCCTGATAATGCTTGAATACCAATATCATAAGTACCGCCATCTCCACCAAAAGCGATAAATTTGGTTTCTTTATCTTTAGGCAATTTTCCCTGTTTTTTCATAGATTGATATGCAGCTTCTACACCTGAACAAGTGGAGGCAGCATTTTCAAATGCAGTATGAATATAAGAGTCCGTCCAAGAGGTATAAGGATAGATAAAACTAGAAACTTCCATACAACCAGTTGCATTGCTAATCACTGCATGATCTTCTTCTTTTAAGGCTCTTAAAATCATTCTAGCAACAGGTGGTGCCCCACAACCAGCACACATTCTGTGCCCGGATGTAAATCTAGATGGTTTTGTAGCCACAATTTCTTTTAAATTATATGCCATTATTTTTTCCTCACTTTCTTTTTTAAATCATTTTACCTTTTTTAATTTGAATAGTAAAACGATGAAAAATTATTATTTTCTTACTCCTACATAGCGATATGGATTATCAATCTCTCCTGTTTTTGCTACATCTTTTAAGTAATCATAAACTTCATGAATATCTTTAGAAGTAGTATCTCTACCACCAATTCCATAAACATAACTAACAATTGGAACTTGCTTTTTAGCAACATACATGCCTGAAACAACATCTTCAAATAAAGCTCCACCAGCACCATTTAAAGAATCAGCCTTATCCATAACAGCAATTGCTTTTAAATTTCCAAGTGCCATGGCTAGTTCTTCAGCAGGAAATGGCCTAAACATACGAATTTTTACCATACCAGCTTTGATTCCTTGATTACGTAATTCATCTACAACAGTTTTGGTTGTACCAGCAGTAGAATTCATGCAAATAACAGCAATTTCAGCATCTTCTAATCGATATTCTTCAAAAAAGGAATACTTTCTACCAGTTAATTTTTCAAATTCTTCGGAAACTTCTTTTACTACCTTTTTTGCATTTCTCATAGCATTTGCTTGTTGATATTTATGTTCAAAAAGGTAAGATTGAACGTCTAAAGGTCCCATTGCAATAGGCTCCCTATCATTTAATAAATAATGTTCTGGTTTATAAGTTCCTACAAACTCCTTTACTTTATCATCTTCTACAAGTTCAATATTTTCAATAGAATGTGATGTGATAAAGCCATCCTGACATACCATTAAAGGTAATAAAACATCTTTATGCTCAGCAATACGGTGAGCCATTAATAAATTGTCATAAGCCTCTTGGTTGTTTTCTGAAAATAACATAATCCATCCACTATCACGAGCACCCATAGCATCTGATTGGTCGTTGTGAATATTTAAAGGACCTGATACAGCACGATTGACCAAACTCATAACAATTGGAAGTCTTAAGCTAGATGCAATATAAAGCATCTCCCACATAAAAGATAATCCATTTGCAGAAGTAGCAGTCATAGCTCTAGCGCCTGCTGCTTCAGCACCAACACAAGCACTCATTGCACTATGTTCACTTTCAACAGCAACAAACTCAGTATCTACTGTTCCATTACTTACAAAAGTAGAAAAATACTGAGGAATTTCTGTTGAAGGTGTAATAGGGAAAGCAGCTACCACGTCAGGATTAATTTGTTTCATAGCGTAAGCTGCAGCTTCATTTCCACTTAATCTTTCTCTAATTCCCATTTTTCTATTCTTCCTTTCTTTTTTATTTTTTATAAAATTTTTAGGGGAAACTATTCTCCTTCATCTACCATTTCGATTGCTTTAAAAGGACAAACTTTGGCACACACGCCACATCCTTTACAATAATCATAATTAAAATCTTCACGTTTTTGATCACGGTTTACTGGAATTGCATTCTCAGGACAAACAGGAAAGCAAAGCCCGCACTGTGTACATTTTTCACTTAAATAAATAGGCTTAATACTTCTCCAGTCACCAGTTTTAAATTCCATGGCATTACCAGCTTGATAGATATTACCACCAATTGTCATCTGGCTTGCTGGCGTATTTTTATCAATTTTACAGCTCATGATTTTTCTCCTTTCTAATATCATTTTTGGTGTTACTATTAGCTTACTTTTTTAATTTCTTGAAGGGCAAGTTCTAATGCCTTCATATTTCCTTCAATTACTTCTGGTTTTTTCGCAAATTTATGCTGGAAGGAGCCTTGCATATCAGCTAAAAATTCCTTTTCTTCCATAATACCAGCAACTTTTACAATTGCAGCGAGCATAGGAGTATTTGGAAAATATTTTCCAAGAGTTTCCATAGACACTTTTTTTGCATCAATGGTGTAAATATCTCCAGTATAATGAGGGAGAGCTTTTTGAATCTGTTCTTTAGATTTTGTTGTATTAATAACAATGGCACCATCTTGCTTTAAGCCAGCTGTTACATCAACTGTTTCTAGTAAAGTATCATCCACTACTACTACATAATCAGGTTCATAAATATTGCTGTGAATACGAATAGGGTTGTTACTAATACGGTTATATGCCGTAAGAGGAGCACCCATTCTCTCAGGGCCGTATTCAGGGAAACCTTGAATATATTTGCCAGTGTTAAAAGCAGCATCAGCTAGTAATAAAGATGCGGTTTTTGCACCTTGTCCACCTCTACCATGCCATCTGATTTCAATCATATCTTTCATGTTAATTGTTTTACCTCCTTGATTTAAAATTTCTCATGTAAAGTATATGCTTAAAAGGGCAAGATGTCAAGGTGAACTGACCAGAAAGTTTTTGACAAAAAAATTGAAAAAAATTGATAAAATGGGTATAATAAAAATGATAAAACAAAGATGGAAAGTGTGATAACAATGCAAGAGATAGCAAAGAAAATTGAAAAAGCAGGAGGAAGGCTTTATCTAGTAGGAGGAGCACTAAGAGATAAATTACTTCATATAGAAAAAGAAGATGAAGATTATTGTGTAACAGGATTAAGTTTAGAAAAATTCCAGGCTCTTTTCCCAGATAGTAAAATACAAGGAAAAGATTTTCCTGTTTTTATTTTAAATCAAAAAGAGATTGCACTTGCTAGAAAAGAACGAAAAATAGGAAAAGGTCATAAGGCTTTTTCTTTTCTAACAGATGAAACTATAACGATTGAACAAGATTTGGCAAGAAGAGACATTACCATTAATAGTATGGCACAAGATGTGTTAACTAAGAAAGTTATTGATCCATTCGGAGGACAAAACGATTTAAAACGAAGAATCATACGAAAAACAACAGATGCGTTTTCAGAAGATCCTTTAAGGGTTTACCGTGTGGCAAGATTTGCTGCAACTTTGGGCTTTAGTGTAGAGCAAGATACACTTAAGATGATGGAAAACTTAAAAGAAGAATTAAATTCACTTTCCAAAGAAAGAGTTTTTGTAGAATTTAAAAAGGCTCTGGCTAGTCAAAAACCATCTATCTTTTTTGAGGTTTTAAAAAAAGCAAATATACTTAATGTTCATTTTGAGGAAATTGCAAATTTGATTGGACAAATACAGCCAGAAAAATATCATCCAGAAGGAGATAGTTATAAGCATACCTTAATAGTGGTGGATCATAGTAGTGAAGTAACAAAAGATTTAGCAATTCGATTTAGTTGTTTGGTTCATGATTTAGGAAAAGGCGTGACAAAAAAAGAAATGTTACCACATCATTATCGGACATGACGAAAAGGGAGTAGCGCTTGTGACAAAACTTTCAAATCGAATTGGTGTGCCAAAATCTTGGCTGAAATGTGGAAAAACAGCGTGTAAATGGCACATGAAGGCAGGAATTTTTGAGATGATGACACCAAAAAAACAAGTAGAATTATTAGAACATGTAGCAAAATCTATGTTAGGATTAGAAGGGCTAAAGATTGTAGTTGCTTGTGATAAAGTAAGACAAGGATCGGTAAAAGAAAAAATGAAAGAAATTACTTTTGCAGACCTTGGAGAGGAATGTTTAAGAACGATAAATGGAAACTTAATCAAACAAAAATATCCTAAAATAGAAGGAGAGGAATTTAGTAAAAGACTACACGAAGAACGTATAAAATGGGTAAAAGATCATGAAAAAATTGATTGACAACTACGGTGGTTTGGATTATGATATAACTAGAAAAAAAGCAAGGAGAAGGTGCAAATGATAAAAAAATGGTATCAAAAACAAAATGGTTCAATGGCCGTTTATGTAACTGTTACAGTGATTAGCTTTATGCTAATTTTAACTAGTATCTTTTTTAGTTCGGCAAGTATTAGAAAGTCACAATTAAATACAATTCTTAAAATTAAGGAAGTGTATGAACAGGATATAGATAATAAAAGCCAGATTTATGAGGAACAAAAAAATAAAAGGAATATTGTATCAGATGGAAGTTATAGTGAAGAAAAAGGGGTAAACACACCTGTTTTAAGAAGTGGGATGACTCCAGTTGTTTGGGATGAGACCGCTAATAACGGGCAAGGTGACTGGGTAGTAGCAACCAGTGTGGATGAATGGTATAATTATAAAACAACAGAAGAAAACGGAACACAAGCCAAACAGTGGGCAAATGCAATGACAGAAGATGGCAGTTTGTGGGTTTGGATACCAAGGTATGCATATCAAATAGCAAGTAATTATCATACCAATAGTACCACAGGGGGAACGATTAATATCGAATTTTTAAAAGGAACCACCAATGTAGGAGCAACAAACAAAACGATTGTAGAGTATAATGAAACAACAACAAACAATTATAGTCAATTTCCTAATGGCTATGTAGTGCATCCAGGATTTGAGTACAGTAGTACTGTTCCAGGAATTTGGGTAGCAAAATTTGAAGCAAGTCAAAGTGACGCAGGAACTACAAGTACAGATATGGGAACAAGTGGAGTAATTAAAATTCAGCCAGGGGTAACGAGTTGGAGAAATATGACGACAGGAGAAATGTATGAAAAATGCTTAAGCTATGCTGGAAGTACGTTAGGAAATGCAGGGCTCAATAGCCATTTAATGAAAAATACAGAGTGGGGAGCGATGGCATACTTAAGCAGAAGTGTTTATGGAAAAAATGGAGAGATCTGGATCAACCCAAATAGTAATTATCTAACCGGTCAAGCAGGAACAGGAGCAAGTGTAGGTCAAACATCAACAACCTATCCATATACAAATGAGCAGTATGGAGTGCAAGCAAGTACAACAGGAAATATCTATGGAGTCTATGATATGAGTGGAGGAGCGCATGAAAGAGTAGCAGCATATATAGATAATAGTTATGTAAAAGAGTCAGGAACAGAAGGGGCGGCAAGTAGCAATAATCGATATAAAGCAGGGAAAGCATTAATAGAGGGGGCAAGTTACACAAAAGATGTGTATGCAATAGGAACAACAGATAGCAGTACAAACAATTATACAGCAAATCAAGGAAAATATGGAGATGCTGTATACGAGACGTCAAGCACAGGAAGCGGAAGCGCATCGTGGTATCAAGACTTATCGAACATTCCTTACACGACATCCCCGTTCTTTTATCGTGGGGGCTCTTATAGTAATACCGCCAATACCGGCATATTCTATTTCAGCGGTACCTATGGCACCGCCGGTACCTATTATACTTTCCGCCCTGTCCTTGCTCCAACTGTTTAAAATAAAAAACTAAAAAAAGCAAGTAGCATTTAAAAAGGCTATTGCTTTTTTTGCGTTTTTCGTATATAATAAAAGCCGTTAAATATTGCATTTTTATAGAAAAACAAACACCCAAATTGAAGGAGGAAAAAATAAATGGGAGAAGTTATCGTAATCACATCGGGAAAAGGTGGTGTTGGTAAAACTACTACAACAGCAAATGTGGGGTCAGCGCTAGCATTAAGAGGAAAAAAAGTAGTTTTAGTGGATACTGATATTGGCTTAAGAAACTTAGATGTTGTAATGGGTCTAGAAAATAGAATCGTTTATGATATCGTAGATGTTGTAGAAGAAAAATGTAAATTAAGACAAGCCTTAATTAAAGACAAGCGTTTTGAAGAACTATTTTTACTTCCAGCAGCACAAACAAGAGATAAAAGTGCAGTAAATGAAGAACAAATGAAAGAATTAGTAGAAAAATTAAAAGAAGAATTTGACTATATTCTAATCGACTGTCCAGCAGGAATTGAGCAAGGATTCAAAAATGCAATTGCAGGAGCAAGTCGTGCCATTGTTGTTACCACAGCAGAAATTTCGGCAATCCGTGATGCAGACAGAATTATTGGGCTTTTAGAAGCATCTGAAATTAAAAATCCAGAATTAGTAGTCAATCGTTTAAGACCAAATATGGTAAAAAAAGGTGAAATGATGGAAGTAGACGATATTGTTGATTTACTATCCATTGATTTAATTGGTGTTGTACCAGATGATGAATTTATTATTACCCAAACCAATAAAGGCGAACCCGTAGTGACCAATCACAGGGCACCATCTGGAAAAGCATATATGGAAATTGCAAGAAGAATTTTAGGAGAAAATATTGATGTTACCATTCCTGGGGCAAAGAAAGGATTTTTTACTAAATTAAAGCATTTCTTCAAAAGAAAATAAATACAACTATTGGAGGTAAGGTATGTTTGAAAACCTAATGAATTTTTTTAAGAAATTTAGTAAGAAAGAAAAGTCAAAAGATAGTTCCACAGCAGCAAAAGAAAGATTACATTTGGTATTAATGCAAGATAGAGCAAATGTATCAGCTGACTTTTTAGAATTAATGAGACAAGAAATTATTGAAGTGATTAAAAAATATATTGATATTGATGAAAAAGCAATTGATGTAAAATTAACCAACAAAACAAATGAAGATGGAACAATTGGTGCACCAGCTTTATATGCTAACATTCCAATTATTACCATCAAAAACGAGGCTAGGAAAGTTGAAAATGTTCATGTAAAAGAGCAAAAAGAAGATGATGAGAAGCCACTAGAAGAAAAAACAGAAAAAGTAGATGAGGCAAAAGAAGAAAAACAAGAAACAAAACCAATACAAGAAAATGAGCAAGAACAAAGCAATTCTTCTAATGAAGAAACAAAAGAGGAAAAAGTAGAAGTAGAAGTCAAAGAAGAAGTAAATAATAAAGAACAAACCCAAGAAGAAGCAAATAAGGAAGAACAAGAAGAAACTAAGAAACAACAAACAGTTGCAAATTCATAATATGAGGTTTGAAAAATGAAAAAAAGAATTTTAAAAAATATTGAGTGGGGAATTCTAGTCTGTACCATATTGCTAATCACAATTGGTCTGGTTGCACTGTTTTCTGCCACTCAAAATTCAGATTATGACGAATTTAAAAAACAATTAATGTGGCTTGGAATTAGTATTCCTGTTGTGATTATAGTAATTGCCATTGATTATGAATGGATGGCTAAATTGTCCCCTATTTTATATGGAGTTAGTTTAGTTTTATTAATTGGTGTTTTATTCACAGAGCCAATTAATGGTGCAACTAGTTGGTATAGTATTCGGACCATTTACTCTTCAACCATCTGAATTCGCCAAAATTGCAATTGTACTTTTTGTAGCCTACATTATGGTTAAGCTACAAAAAACAGGAAAACAACAAATCAATCATATTCTAAAATTAGGGCTCATTGTACTAATCATGGCAGTTCCAGTCTTACTGATTATAAAACAGCCAGATTATGGAACCGCTTTAGCCTTTTTAGTAGCACTAATCTTTATGCTATTTGTAGCAGGTATTGATAAAAAGTATATTATTACAGCCATATTATTAGTTGTGATTCTTGTTCCACTTGCGTATTTTTTTATTTTGCCAGAACATGCTAAAATGAGAATTGATGTATATTTGAATCCAGATTTGGATCCAAGAGGAGCAGGATATAATATTATACAATCTAAACTTGCCATAGGAGCAGGGCAGGCTTTCGGAATGGGATTATTTAAAGGTAATCAAACCCAACTAGGGTATTTGTATCCAAAAACCACAGACTTTATCTTTGCTGTAATAGGGGAAGAAATGGGATTTATCGTTGCAGGAGCGGTTATTTTGCTATATGTTATTCTAATTACAAAAGCAATTTATGTTGCTAAAACTGCCAAAAATGATTTAGGATCCTATATTGTTGCTGGAATTGCCGGAATCCTCTTCTTCCACATGGTGGAAAACATAGGAATGACAATGGGATTATTACCAATCACAGGAATTCCACTGCCTTTTGTAAGTTATGGGGGGAGTTCTCTTTTAACAAATTTAATTTTAATTGCCATTTTATTAAATATCAGTGGACGTAGAAAAAAGGCACTATTTATGGAGTAATTTTTTATCGAAAATGAGGAAAAATATGTATTTACAAAAACTTAAAATAGGAAATGTAATATTAGAAAATAATATTTTATTAGCACCAATGGCTGGAATTACAAACCAGCCATTTCGTATCATCTGCGAAGAATATGAACCTGGCTTAGTTTGTACAGAGATGGTAAGCAGTAAAGGGCTTTTTTACCATGACGAAAAAACCAAACAGTTACTAGATATGAATGGGGAAAAAAGACCTATTGCTGTGCAAATTTTTGGAAATGATATTCAGGCAATGGCTGATAGTGCCAAACAAGTCAGCAAAATAGCAGATATTATCGATATTAATATGGGATGTCCAGCACCAAAAGTAGTAAAAAACGGAGATGGTAGCAAATTGATGCTAAATTTAGAGTTAGCAGGTAATATCATAGAAGAAGTAGTAAAAGCATCTGAAGTTCCTGTAACGGTAAAAATGAGGAAAGGTTGGGATAGTCACCATGTGGTTGCAGTAGAACTTGCTAAAATTGCACAGGAAAAAGGGGCATCGGCTGTTACGATTCATGGAAGGACAAGAGAGGAATTTTATACAGGAGTTTCTGATTGGGAGATTTTAAAACAAGTAAAACAAGCAGTAACTATTCCTGTAATTGGAAATGGAGATATTAAAACTCCGGAAGATGCTTTTCAAATGTTTAAGCAAACAGGAGTAGATGGAATCATGATTGGAAGAGCTTCTATTCGGAAATCCTTGGATTTTTAAACAAGTACAAGAATATTTAAAAGGAAAGCCAGTAAGTAAAGTTGGCAAAACAGAAAGATTAGAAGGGATTCTAAAGCATATTCAGTTACAAGTAGAATATCTAGGAGAAAATACAGGAATTAAAGAAATGAGAAAACATTTAAGTTATTACCTAAAAAACTTGCCAAATGCAAGTTCTATCAGGCAAAAGATCAATACGATTGAAACAAAACAAGAACTAGAAACTTGTCTTACTGAATACTTTAAAACATGGTGAATATACTAAAAAGAGAATAGAGGTATCTATTCTTTTTTTAGTATATAGGAAAAATTGATAGATTTTTCTTATTAGATAGGGAGGATGGAAGATGAAAAGAAAATTACATAAAAAAAATATAATTTGGATATTAGCCATTATTTTCGTCATTGGAATTAGCCTTTTTATTTACTTTTTTTTCAAAAATGGTAATAAAAATTTAAATTTGGGGAACAATTTAAGTAACAAGACCAATCAAGAAATTGAAGAATATATTTTAAATATTAGCTCTTATGAGGCAGATATTGAACTACAAGTAGAAAGTAACAAAAATAATACAAAATATAAATTAAAACAAAGTTATGTAAGTCCCAATATTGAAAAACAAGTGGTGCAAGAACCATCTAACATTCAAGGTTTAGAAACAATTTATGATGGCAGTAAACTTACTATTCACAATACCAAATTAAATTTAACAACAGTTTATGAAAATTATTCTTATTTAACAGATAATCAAATATGGTTAAATTCTTTTATTCAAGATTATCAAGAAGCAAAAGCAGAAGGCAAAAATGCTAACATGTATGAAGAAGGTAATATGCTTGTGATGGAAGTAAAGTCAGATAGCTCTAACCCTTATATCTCTAGCAAAAAACTATTTATTGACAAACAAACAGGAAAGATAAACAAATTAGTAGTACAAGATGAGAACCAAAAAAATCTAGTTTACATATTATATAATGAGATAAAAATAAATAGTATTAAAAAAGAGGAAATATTAGCATTTCGATTAAGAGAATTATCAGCTAATCAATATTAAATTGATATAATTTAAGCCTCTTAACACTATATTTTATATTTCGCTAATCTTAAAATATATCCTAATTAAAAATAGTAAAAGTAGTAGGAGTGAAGAAAATGGTAGTAAAAAGAGGAGATATGTTTTATGCGGATTTAAGCCCGGTTGTAGGGTCAGAGCAAGGAGGAGTGAGGCCAGTTTTGATCATTCAAAATGATATTGGTAATAAACATAGTCCAACTGTAATTGCAGCAGCAATTACTTCACAAACTGGAAAAGCAAAATTGCCAACTCATATTGAAATAGATCCAACCCACAGTGGATTAAAGTCGGAATCAATTGTATTGACAGAACAAATTAGGACCATTGATAAAAGTAGATTAAAGGAAAAAATTGGGCACATTGATGATGAAAAGGTTATGACAAAAATTAATGATGCCTTAGGTGTTAGTTTTGGAATTAACCAATAGAATTTACCATTAGGGACGTTCTTTTTGGCAAATTTTTTGCCAAAAAGAACGTCCCTAATGGTAAATTTTTTGTTTTTCCTCTTTAAAAATAAAAAAAGAAATGATATAATAAAAATGTATACGTATGATATATATTCCACAAAAGAAAGGAGAAAATTTTTGTGAATCAAATTCTAGTCACAGAAAAGTTATATGTTACACCGCAAATAAAAAGAAAAAAAGTCATTTATAAGATAGAGTTCTTTTTATCTGTGTTTTTGATTTGCCTTTTATGTTCTTGCTATATTTATGCAGAATATGATAGAAATAAAAGTGAACAAGTATCACAAGAAATTTTGGCTAGTATTAAATATCAACAAGATGATACCATTAAGAAAGCAGATAATAATGTCATTGTAGTCTTTTTAGATAAAGAAGAAGAAAAAGAACATCAGGAAGAAACACCTAAGATGGATACCAATACTTATGTATCAACAGATGGCGTAGAATATACGACAGAAGCAATTTTGAAAATACCAAAAATTGAGATTGAATATCCAATACTTTCAGACACTTCACCAGATTTGTTATTTGTTTCTTTAAATAAATTTCATGGACCAAAGCCAAATGAAGTAGGAAATTATTGTATAGCTGGTCACTATTATGAGAGTGGAAAGATGTTTGGAAATTTACATAAATTGCAAAATGGTGATATTGCAGAGCTTACAGATTTATCTGGAAGGACAATAGAATATCAAGTATATGATAAATTTGTAGTAGAGCCAGAGGATACAAGATGCACAAGTCAGCTTACTGATGGTAGAAAAGAATTAACTCTAATTACTTGTACAAACCATGGAAAACAAAGATTAGTTGTTAAATTAAGAGAAGTATAATATAAAATAAAAATTCTTGTCACATATTAGAACCTTTCTCATACCATATACTATGGGAATAGAAAGGAGAAAATGATGGCAAGAATTTTAGTATATAATAATGATACAGATCGTATGGAAACCTATTATAGAGGTTTATCAGAGGCAATGCCATATAATACTAATAGAACTTTAACAGTAAGAGAATTCAGAGGTTCTAGTAATAGTGATGTGCTGTGGACTGAAAAAAGAGTGATGCAAGCATGGAATAGCCAAAGATATATTTTTGGGGCACCAATTGATGTGGGTTTTGCTTTTAAAAGACCTTATGAAGGGGGACATTCTGATCAATCTCAACATTATGCAGGTACTGCTTTTGATGTAGGGCAAAGAATGAGTAATACACAAAGAAATAGGCTTAGAAATTCAGCAATTGATTCAGGGGTATGGTCTTATGTGGAACCAGCATCTCTTACTCCAACATGGGTACATTTTGATAAAAGAAGGGGAACACCAGCTTGTTCAACAGGGGGATTTCCACTAATTAGACAAGGTTCTAGAGGCGCTTATGTTTGTATTGCACAAGATAACCTAAATACGTTAGGTTATAGAACAGGTGGATTAGATGGTGTTTTTGGAACACAAACAAGAAATGCAACAATTGCTTATCAAAGAAGTGTTGGCCTTGCAGCAGATGGAATTATAGGCTGTAATACATGGAGATCTTTGCAAGAAAGCGTAGTAGGAACAGGAAAAACATCTACTACCATTACTACTTAAAAACAAAAATATTTGAATTTTTAGAAAAAATACGGTATAATAGAAGTATGCAAAAATTGTAGACAAAAGGAGGGCTAACAGGTGAAAAAAGCAGAAAGGGTCATTAGAAGAGGTGCAGCTGTTATACTCCTAGCTTTTGGGGCAGTGGCAATCATTGCAAATCTTTTGCGATTGGTAATTATGTCCCAAGATATTTGGAGCAATATCCTAAGATGTGTAGCATCAGCTTTGCTCTTTACTCTGGCAATTATCATCTTAATTCGGGATTATACCGAATAACGCCCTAAAAACCAACCTAAAAATAAGGTTGGTTTCTTTTTTTATAAATTTATGTTAAAATAAGCATGAAAGAAAATCAAAGAAAGGAGACTCTATTAAAATTAAGAGAATAAAAAAATGAAACTAAACATTGTTATGGTAGAACCAGAAATCCCACAAAATACAGGAAATATTGCAAGAACTTGTGCAGCAATTGGAGCAAAACTCCATTTAGTAAAACCATTAGGTTTTGAACTTTCCGATAAATATCTAAAAAGAGCAGGATTAGATTATTGGGATAAGCTAGAAATTGAGGTGCATGAATCTTTATCTGAATTTTTGCAAGCATATCCACCAGAAAAAAATAAAATGTTTTTAGCAACTACAAAAGGGAAACATTGCTACTGTGATGTGGATTATAGTAATTTAGAAGAAATATTTTTACTATTTGGAAAAGAAACCAAAGGATTACCGGAAAACTTACTCCAAAAATATATTGATAAAACTATACGTATTCCGATGAGGGAGCATTTGCGTTCTTTAAATCTATCCAATTCGGTAGCAATTGTTGCTTATGAAGTTTTTAGACAAGTGGGGTTTGAAAATTTAGAACAAATTAGTAGCTATTTTGATGGATAAAAAAGAAAAAAACTTAAGGAAAAACGCCAAAATGCTGTACATTCTAAGCGTTTTGTGGTATAATAGATATGTGGGGAAAAAAATAAAATCCAAATTGGAGGATGAAAAAATGTTTAATGAAGAGATATTTAATTTTAATATAGAAAATATCAAAAATGATTTAGCAATTGAAGGAATGGGAATTACCGCACAAGATGTAGACATGTTTAAAATGTTTGCAAATGAAGAAGTGGCAATGCCAGAACTAATAGAGATGTTAAAAAATGAACCAATAGAATTTTAAATAATTTAAAAAAGTTTCCATATTCATAAAATAATATTGAAACTTTTTTGTTTTATGATACAATAAACAAAAAATAGAGGGAAAGAAATGGAAGATCAACATTCAATTCATTGCTATAAAAACAGTGAAGTATTAGAAAATAAACTCAATATTAGAGATTCAAAAAAACTTTTAGCCATGGAAGCTAAAATTACAGCAGCTAAACTGTTAAGTTTAAGGCAAAAAGGAATTACGGGAGATTTTGATAAATCCCATTTTTTAAAGATTCATGAGTATTTATTTGAAGATATTTATCCTTTTGCAGGAAAAGTTAGAAATGAGAATATTTCAAAAGGCGAATTTCGCTTTGCTCAATTTGAATATATAGAACCAGAGCTAGAAAAATTATTAAATCAATTAAAAAAAGAAAATTACCTAAAAGGCCTAGACAAAGTAGCATTAGTAAAAAAATTAGCCTATTATTTAGCAGAACTAAATGTACTTCACCCTTTTAGGGAAGGAAATGGAAGAACCATCAGAGAATTTATTAGACAACTAGCATTAAAAAATGGGTATCAATTTAACCTACAAAAAGTAAAACCTCAGGAAATGCTACAAGCAAGCATTGAATCCGTAATGGATACTACCAAATTAGAAATGATTCTAGATCGATGTTTAGAAAAAATATAAGACGATGTCCTAAAAAATCAAATTTAGGATATCGTCTTATTTTTTGTTTTAAAATAAATTAAATTTTTTTTAAAAAACTATTGATATTTTTAACATCTTGTATTAAAATCTAATTGAAGTGGAGAGAAGTGGTGAAAAGTGGAACAAAATGTTAGAGAGGTGAAGAAAAGTGTTAATAGGTGAATATGAGCATTCTCTAGATGTAAAAGGCAGATTAATCTT
>CALYAE010000079.1 GCA_944393435.1 uncultured Clostridia bacterium | reverse complement strand
GTATAATATAAATATAATAAGAAACTAAAGATATATAAATGAATATTAGTATATAGAGAACAGCTAAAAGCCTTGAATATGTAAGAGTATAGATTTATGGCTGTTATATTATTTTCTCCTATCTCTTATTGCGCAAAACTTACATTTTGCGTAATTGTATCTTTCGCTTTTACCACCAATGTATCCCTCCTATTTGGCTATCTTTTTGTCCTCCTATGATAAAGATTAAGACTTTTTGTATAATAGTAAATTTATACTAACTTTCTTAGTATGAAAATATTATATTAGTTTTATATGTTAAAATTTTTATGAGGTGATAAAAGGAGTTTATCTTTTTATGAAATTGGAAAATACGAACCAAACTTAGAAACGTTAAAAAAGATAGCAATATATTTTAATGTTTCAACAGATTATCTACTTGGACTAACAGATGAACCAAAACCATTTAAAACAAAATATCTTAATAGTAATTTCAATAGGAATTATAATAGGTCTTATTATAGGATTTAAAAGTAATCTAGAAGAAAATATTCAAATAGAAGAAATGAAAATGAAACTCGATATTTATAACATAATCCAAAAAAAATTTGACATACAATAAAAAAAGAGTTATAATAAATTTAGCAATTGCAGAACAAGTCAAAATCACAATTGTATTAAAAAGACTAGGAGCACTAATCCTAGTCTTTTTCTTGCTATTTACTCAAATGCTTTATTATGTAATAAATCAAAATGAGTTTAAGCAATTCAAACAAGTCTTTCACAATTGTACCTCCTTTCTACCTTTTATAGAAAGGCACCTATATATTATAATAAACAATATAAAATATCAACAAATAAAAAAATGCTGAAAAGTACAAAAATTATGGAAACTATCAAGAGTAAAATAGAATTCTATACTATTCATCATTTTCGAACACAACTTACACATCATCATATTTTTATTTTCCTTGCTTCAAAATCATTAGCCTCCCTACTTATTTTAACTCTGGCTATCTTTTTATCCCCCTGTCACAATTGTATTAAAAAGACAAAGCAATCTAAAAAAGAAGAGTATTGCTTACTCTTCTAACTATCTTTCCTATTTTATATTTTTTAGAAAATAATTCATTCTTTCTAGAAATTCTGCATTAGTTTTCGTTTTCATAATTTGTGTAATCAATTCTTCTGTAACATCTGCCACAGATTTAGTAGACATTGCTTTTCTTAATGCAAATACAGTTTCTAACTCTTTTGGATCTAAAAGCAATTCTTCACGCCTTGTTCCAGATTTATTAATATCAATTGCTGGGAAAATTCTCTTTTCAGATAATTTTCTATCTAAATGAACTTCCATATTACCCGTTCCTTTAAATTCTTCGAAAATAACATCATCCATTCTACTACCTGTTTCAATTAAAGCAGTAGCAAGAATTGTTAAACTTCCCCCATTTTCTATATTTCTAGCTGCTCCAAAGAATTTTTTAGGTTTATGAAGTGCACTAGGATCTAAACCACCTGATAAAGTTCTTCCAGAAGATGGAATCACTAAGTTATATGCTCTTGCTAAACGAGTAATACTATGTAATAAAATTACAACATCTTTTTTTTGTTCTGTTAGTCTTTTAGCTCTTTCTAACACCATTTCAGCAACTTTGACATGATGTTCTGGTAATTCATCAAAAGTAGAATAAATAACATCACCTTTGATACTTCTTTTCATATCTGTTACTTCTTCTGGACGCTCATCTATTAAAAGTACAATCAATTCCAATTCAGGATTATTGGTTGTAATACTATTAGCAATCTTTTTTAAGAGCGTAGTTTTACCAACTTTTGGTGGTGCTACTATCATTCCCCTTTGTCCTTTACCAATTGGTGACATTAAGTCAATTATTCTCATAGCATATTCAGTTGGTTCTGTTTCTAAACGAATTCTTTCATTTGGATATATTGGAATCAAATCATCAAACTTTATTCTTCGATAAGCCATTTCTGGTGCTTCGCCATTTACTTCTCCTACATAGATTAAAGCAGGAAATTTCTCGCCTTCTTTTGGTAATCTTGCAATTCCCTTTATTTTATCACCTTTATCTAAGCGAAATCTTCTAATTTGCACAGGAGAAATATATACATCTTTTGGTGTTGATAAATAATTTTCTCCTCTTAAAAAGCCGTAACCATCTGGTAAGACTTCTAAAATTCCTTCTACAATTTGGTCATCTTCATTAGTTACTTTATAGCCACTTTCAGCAGATTCAGAGACAGATTCATTTGAAATTTTTTCTTCTTGTTGGTCTTGCATAGAATTTAATGCTTCAATTAATTCCTCTTTTTTTAATTTTGAGGTGTTCTTGATACCTTTCTCTTTTGCTAACTGACGTAATTCTACTATTGTATGACTTTCTAAATTCATATTTCCCCCTATATATTATATAATTTACTTTATTTACTGGAATAATAAGATAAAATGATTCTTTTGATAAAAATGATTTGAATTCTAAAATGGTAAATAATGAGGAGGAATAAAACCTCTCTCATTATTTACTAATATCTACATATACTTTTTCGTTAGGCAAATACATATCTAATTTATCTCTTGCTATTTCTTCAATATATTCTTCAGAATTGATATTTGCTTTAGTTTGATTTAATTCTTCTTTTTTTTCTTCTTCTGCTAAAATTTGTTCTTTATATCTTTGTTCATCTGCTTTATACGCATTTAACGTTTTTTGTTGTGCAAAAAACGTATAAACAACATAAATAGCAATTCCTATTATAAAAATTCTTTTTAAAATTAAGTTAAAATTTTTGCTTTTCATAAGTATCTTCATTCCTTATCAATTACTTTTAAGATTATAACACATTATATTTATTTTTTCTACATTTTTCATAAAATTCCTTCTTTTTCTTTTAATTTTATTCTTTTTTTCTTTCCTTTTTTTGTGCTTTTTGTCATATTCTTAGTTTTTTTGTAAAACTTATTTGCATTTTTTTGTAATTTGTTAGAAATAAATTGAATTGGATTTATAATCAATTTTCTTAGTATGTTTTCAAAAAGATGAATTGGATAAGAAATGATTTTTTTTAGCCACTTAATAATAAATACGCTAGATTTTATAATCAATTTGCTGATGGTTAACATGTATAAAATTACACCTAAAATAATTCCTAAAAATACATAGCTTCTGATTTCTCCATTATTAAATTGGAAAATAGAAAATAAAATGATAGCACCTGCTAAAATCCAAAACAAAATGTCTTGTATATAAGTAATCCAATCAGTTGTCTTAAAACTTTTTCTTAAAATTCTGAAAACATCAAATAAAATACCAATGGCAATTCCGGTTATGGCAAATACCAATAAACAAAATAGTTGATTATACAACTCTTCCATTTTTTCACCTACTTAAATATTTTGTTTAAAAATCCCCCACCTTTTTCCATAGTATCTTTTTCACTATACGCAAGTTGATAAATTTCTCCTTCTATTGTTACCTCTGAACTATCTAAACTTAATTTATTAATTCTAATATTTTCTCCTTTCACTGTAAGAAGTCCAAGTTCTGTTTCTAAAATAACAATTTGATCATCAAAACTTAAAACATCTAACACTCCTGTAATATTTAACTTTTCTCTATTTTCTAGTATAATATTTTGAACTACATTTGTCATATTACTAGACATTGTTTTTCTCTCATCAATAGGCATTTGTACCACTCCTTCTAAAATAAGTCTATTTATATATATTCAGGTCTTGTCTATTTTAGAACAAGTTTTATTTAAGAACTAAAATTTTAAAATCACAAAAAAACAATGTCCTAAAATAAAATTTTAGGACACCGTCTTTTGCGATGATTCTTTTTCTAAAGTGAATTTCAAATATTGGTCGATAAATCCGTTTAAATCTCCATCCATTACCGCTTGCACATTTCCTACTTCATAATTTGTTCTGTGGTCTTTTACTAAAGTATATGGGCAAAATACGTAAGAACGAATTTGACTTCCCCAAGCAATATCCATTTGGATTCCCTTTAGCTCATCAATGGTTTCTTTTTGCTCTTTTTCCTTTAAATTCAATAATTTTGACTTTAACATCTTCATTGCGGTTTCTTTATTTTGAATTTGAGAACGTTCCGATTGGCAAGCAACTACAATATTTGTTGGAATATGTGTTATTCTAACTGCTGAAGAAGTTTTATTAATATGCTGTCCACCTGCTCCTGAAGCTCGATATGTATCTATTCTTAAATCATCAGGATTGATATCAACTTCAATATCCTCTGTAATTTCTGGTAATACTTCAATAGATGCAAAAGAAGTATGTCTTCTTCCACCTGCATCAAATGGAGAAATCCTAACTAAACGGTGTACTCCCATTTCTCCTTTTAAATAACCATAGGCATATTCACCATTAACAGAAAAAGTAACACTTTTTAAACCTGCTTCTTCTCCTTCTAAATAATCTAACTCTTTTATCTCATAACCATTAGCATTAGCCCATCTAGTATACATACGATAAAGCATTTGTGCCCAATCTTGTGCTTCTGTTCCACCAGCTCCTGGATGAATTGTTAATATAGCATTATTGTGATCATATTTTCCTGATAATAAAGTGGTAATTTCTAATTTTTCCATTTGTTTTTCTAATATAGATGTAGACTTTAAAATTTCTTTTGCCATTTCTTCTTCTGGTTCTAGCTTTAAAAGTTCTGTCATTTCTAAACAATTATTTATCTGAGTATCAATTTTTTTAAAGGTTTCTACTTTATTCTTCAAATTATTAATTTGTTTTAATACTTTGGAACTATTAATTGTATCATTCCAAAAATCAGATTTCATAGTTTGAGATTCTAATTCTTGTAATTGTTGTTTTAACTTTGTAATGTCAAAGTGAATCACCTATTTGTTGTAATTTTGTTTTTAATTGTTCTAATTTTTTAGTATTTTCTTCTAGCTCAATCACTTTATCACTCTCCTTTATTTCCTACTATACCACACCAAAATACAATTTACAAGAAATTTATTAGGAATTTCTATTTCCTATTATTAGATAAGATAAACAAATCATCCTACTATGCTTCCCTCCTCTTCTCCAAAAGTGGATTTTACGATAATTTTAATTTTATATTTTTGTGCAATATGGATACATCTATCATGTAGTACTTTTGCTCCTTTTTTGGCTAACTTCATCATGTCTTCATAAGACAAATAGGGTATCTTTTTAGCATCAGAATGTTGATTTGGATCTTTATCATAAACTCCATCAATATCTGTAAAAATATAACACTCTTTTTGCTCTAAAGCTGCTGCAATTGCTAAGGCACTAGTATCAGATCCATTTCTTCCTAATGTAGTAATATTATCTTGTTCATCTATTCCCTGGAAACCAGCAATTACAACCACTTGGTTTTTATTTAATTCTTTCCATATTCTATCTGGATCTATTTCTTTTATTTTAGCTTGTTCATAATCAGACGTGGTCAAAATTCCAGCTTGCCATCCTAATAAAGAAACAGCCTGATAGCCCATTTCCTGTAATAATATAGCAAATTTACTGCAAGAAATCTGTTCGCCGGTAGATGCTAGTACATCTAACTCTCTTTTACTAGGGTTCTTACTTATCCTGTTTATTTGTTCTAATAGACTATCTGTTGTATCTCCTTGAGCTGACACAATCACAACTACTTTTTCTCCTTTATTGATAAAATCAATTACTTTTTTAGCTGCTAGCCCCATTTTGTAATCATCACTAAGAGAACTTCCGCCAAATTTCATTACTTTAATATTCATAAAATCATCCTTATCTATTAAAATATACCAGTCAAACTGGCTGGTATATTTTATGTATAGGAAGATGTTAGTGTGACATCATTTCTCTACTGATTTTGCATTAGAATAAATCTCTTGTAATTTTGTATCAGGATAATGTTTATCAAAAAATATATCTATATATCCTTCTGCTGCAATATTTTTCTTTCTTTCTAGTTGCCTCATTCCTGCCATTCCAGAAATAATAATATCAAATGTAAGAAAAATAACTAAAAATATAGTAAGATATTTAAAATAAGAACTTTTGTACCAAACATTAAATTTATCAATTATGGGAGCAATAAATTTAACAAATAAAATTCCACCCATTCCCCAATAAAAACAATGAAGCAAACTAGTTCTACCTCCAATATTCAATAAAAGATTACTATAATCCCAAGAAATTGTACCAAATAACTTTTCCTGAAAATAAGAAAAAAAGTATTCTACGATACCACCTAATATCATGCATATTAGAAAAATTTTGAAATAATTCTTATCTTTCATATTGGAGATTACTAAATAATATGTGGCAAGTCCAACTCCATAAACTTGTATAAAAGGTCCATATAAAAGACCTTGTCTTGATACAAAATGACCATTTTGTACCAATCCTACTATCATTTCAATTAAATAACCTAAAATACTTCCTATAAGAAATATCCAAAATACTTTAGCAAATTTTTGTAACATTGTTTCTTCTTTCATATTCCCCTATTTACTCCTTTTTTTAATCATACACTACAATTCTTATAATTTTTTTTATGAATTCTTAAGTTTTTTTAAATATTACTTTCTAAATATATTATAAAAAATCTTACATTTCTTTACCATCTTTTAACCTTACAGTTTTGTAAGTTAAACAAAATAAAAACATGAAGTCTAGGGTTTACTTCATGTTTTATCCTGTTTATTGTTAATAGAATTTTCTATTTTTCTTTAATAATATTTTTACTACAAAAATAAGTAATTAAGAAATATCCACCATAAATTGCTATTAAGAAAATAGCTGTCATAATAATAGATGGTAATAATTGCTCATTTCCAAAAGTGGAAATAATAAAGCTACAAAAAGAAATTCCAAAAATAGAATGAATAATAGCAATTGCAAGTGGGAACATAAAAAAGATAAATATTTGCCTAAATAAAGCCTTGTTAATCATTTTTTCATCTGTTCCTATCTTCCTTTTCTTTTTTATCTCCTTCATAATTTCCTATTATAGAAGAATAAGCTATTTTAGTTTCATCTACAATTTCATCTGATACGATAATCACTCCTGAATTAATATGATTACTAGACATTTCTATAAATCCTTCTTGGCATTGTTCATATTTAGGAGTAAGGGTATGTCCAAATACCTCAATGGTTTCATGATTTTTTAAGGATATATTTCTCATTTCTGCCATGGAATCAAAATCTGCAACAATAAGATATTCATTTTGGTTTAG
>CALYAE010000078.1 GCA_944393435.1 uncultured Clostridia bacterium | reverse complement strand
TAGAAGCAGTAAGTAGAGGAGCAAAAAAAGCAATCTTGTGCGAAAATTCAGCTAAAGCGATTAATATTATAGAAAAAAACATAGATAAAACCCATTTAAAAGAAAATGTAATATTAATAAAAGATGATTTTAAAAGATTTTTGGAAAAGTATAAAGAGGAAAATATAGATATAGTATATATAGATCCACCTTATAACACAAATTATGCATATGAAGCAACAAAAATAATAATACAAAAAAGAATATTAAATCCTAATAGTGTAATAATTATAGAAACAGATGATAAAGAAAGAATAATAGAACAATTGTCAGATTTAAAAGACAAAATAGAGATACAAGAAATACGAGAATATGGAAGAGCAAAACTTATCTTTCTATGCCAAAGAAGATAAAATAGGAAAGGGGCAAAACATAATGGAAATGTTCACATTATTAGAAAATTTAGAAGATTTATTAGAAAGAAGCAGGAATTTACCGTTTTCTTCTAAAAGTGTTGTAAACAAAGAGGAAATGTTAGATTTAATAAAAGAAATTAGAATTAAACTTCCAGATGAGCTAAAACAAGCAAAATGGGTGAAAGAAGAAAGACAAAGAATTTTAGTTGAAGCACAAAAGGAAGCAGATGGAATTGTAAAAGAAGCAGAAAATAGAATAATAGCAATGATTGATGAGCATGAGATTACTAGAAAAGCATATGATCAAAAAACTGAAATTATAGAGAAAGAAAATAAAATGTATAGAGAAATTTCAAGAGGAACAAAAGAATATGCAGATAGTATTTTAGGAAATACAGAAGATGTTCTAAACGAAACTCTTACAAAGTTACACTCAAATATGAATGAAGCAATGAAACTAATGGAGATTTCTTTAGAAGATACAATAAAAACAATTCAAAACAGTAGAAAAGAATTGAAATAATATTCAAAAGTCAGAGGTCAGAAGTCACAAACAAAGACTTTTGAATCTGGCTTTTATTTGTAAATCGAAAGGATGGTCGAAATGGCAAAAAAAAGAAGATATAAGAAAAGACAAAAAGCCTCTAAAGTAGATGTAGCAATAGTAGCACTTATTGTGATTAGTATACTTTTGGCTGTTTTAATATATACAAAATCAGGAGTTATAGGATTAAAACTAAATGAAGTTTTAGGTGGAGTAATGGGATTAATGCAATATGTTTTGCCAGTAGGGATTTTCATAATTGCAATAAAGTTAGCGTGTGATGGAAGAGATGAGCTTAAATCAAAATTACTTCAATATACTGTTTTTTTAATATGCCTTGCAATTGTGTTTAGTGTTGTACAAATATCAACAGGTGAATTACAATCAAATAAAGAATTATCAGAGGTTGTAAAAGATGCATATTACTTAGGTTCTCAAGGTAAAGGTGGAGGAGCTATAGGTGCAGTTGGAGCAGTACCACTTGCAAAACTTTTAGGGGATATTGGAGCAGTTATTTTTTGCGTAGGTGTAGCATTAGTTTTATTTGTATTTACTTTTGGAATAAGTATGACTGATATTATAAATAAAATTGTTGAAAGATTTGAAAGTAAAAAAGAAGAAAGACTAGAAAGAAAAGAAGAAGAAAGAAAACAAAATGTTGAAGAAATAATAGAAACACCAGCACAAAGAAGAAAAAGAGAAAGAGAAGAAAGGCTAGCTAAGAAAGAACAAGAAAAACGCGAAAAAGATGAAATGGAAAACCAAATTAAAATTAATTTTGGAGGAAGAATTGTTGACGAGGCAGAAGAAAAACAACATTTAAAAAAATATGATCATTCAGAAGACGATTTAGAACCACTAACAAAAAATTCTAAAAAATTAAAACAACAACCAGATGTGATAGAAAACAATATTTTAAAGCAAACAGCACAAAATACAACTTCAGAAAATGGATTATTTAAACAAGAAGAAGAAAAAAAGGAAGACAAAAAGAAAGAAGTATTACAGTTAGAACATGCAATGATTGTTGAAGATGAACATTATGAATATCCACCAATTGAATTATTAAGTAAGCCAAGCAAAAAAACGCTAAAAGGCGGAGCAAAGCTATTAACTGACACGGCAACAAAACTACAAAAAACATTATATAGTTTTGGATTTTCTGCTAAAGTAGAAAATGTTTCAGTAGGACCTGCAATTACTAGATATGAATTAAAACCAGCAGAAGGAGTTAGAGTTAGTAAAATTGCTAACTTGGCAGATGATATAGCTTTAAACTTGGCAGCAGAAACTATAAGAATTGAAGCTCCAATACCAGGAAAACAAGCAGTAGGAATAGAAGTACCAAATAAAGAAAAAGAAGCCGTACATTTAAGAGAAGTATTAGATAGTGACGAATTCAGAGAAAGCAAATCTAAATTAACAATAGCACTTGGAAAAGATGTTGCAGGTAATATACAGTTAGCAGATATTAGTAAAATGCCACATGTTTTAATTGCTGGTTCAACAGGCTCTGGAAAGAGTGTATGTATAAATACAATAATTACAAGTATAGTGTATAAGAGCAAGCCAAGTGAGGTAAAATTAGTAATGGTAGATCCAAAAGTAGTTGAACTATCAGTATATAATGGAATTCCACATTTGCTAATACCAGTTGTAACTGATCCAAAAAAAGCAGCAGGAGCATTAGCATGGGCTGTTCAAGAAATGGATAATAGATATAATTTGTTTGCACGGAAAAGGAGTAAGAGATTTATCAGGATATAATAAGGCAATTGAAAAAGAAGAAGAAGGTAATGGAAAATTACCACAAATAGTAATAATAATTGATGAGCTTGCAGATTTAATGATGGTAGCAGCAAAAGAAGTTGAAGAGTCTATATGTAGATTAGCACAAAAAGCAAGAGCTGCTGGAATTCGCTTAGTAATTGCAACTCAAAGACCTTCTGTTGATGTAATCACAGGATTAATTAAAGCAAATGTACCATCAAGAATTGCATTTGCAGTATCTTCACAAGTAGATTCTAGAACTATAATTGATAGTATTGGTGCAGAAAAACTATTAGGTAAAGGAGATATGCTATTTTTCCCAGCAGGAGCTCCAAAG
>CALYAE010000077.1 GCA_944393435.1 uncultured Clostridia bacterium | reverse complement strand
CATCCAATCAATACTTTGTATAAAATCCATAATCTCACCTCCTAATTTTCAATAGCAACAGCATGAGCAATACCAGGAATGCTTTCTCCTTGTTGAGCGGTAGTAGAGTTTGTCAAAGCACCGGTAGCAATTAATAAAATTCGATTTAATTTTTTGGTTTTTAATTGTTTAAAATAATAACCGGAAAAGGTAGTTCCAATACAAGCACATCCACTTCCACCAGAATGGGTATCTTGTGTTTCTTTATCAAAAATTAAAACACCACAATCTTCATAATTATTCTTAATATTATAGCCTTTTGTTTCACTTAGTTCTATTAAAATTTCTTTTCCAATATGCCCTAAATCTCCAGTTACAATAGCATCATAATAACTTGGCTTTCTTCCAGTATCTTGCAAATGAGTAATCAAAGTATCCAAAGCAGCAGGAGCCATAGCAGCACCCATATTATTGGCATCTTTAATTCCCATATCTACAATTTTACCAGGTGTAACCATGGTAATATAAGGGCCTGTTCCAGATTGTGATACAACAGCAGCACCAGAACCTGTTACTGTCCATTGGGAAGTAGGGGGTCTTTGATTTCCAAGCTCAAAAGGAAAACGAAATTGCTTTTCTGCACTACAAAAATGGCTAGAGGTAGCACAAAGTACATTAGAAGCCGCCTTTCCATCTAAAAATACACTTCCTAAACACAAACTCTCTACAAAAGTAGAACAAGCGCCAAATACTCCGAAAAATGGTATATTTAATCCGCGAAGTCCAAAACTAGAAGAGATGCATTGGTTTAATAAATCTCCTGCAAAACAAAAATCAATCTGATCAGCAGGAATACCGGACTTGGTAATGGCCGAATTAACAGTTTCTTTAATAATTTTACTTTCTGCTTTTTCCCATGTTTTTTCTCCCCAAAATTCATCTTCTAAACATTGATCAAAATATTTAGCAAGAGGGCCTTCTCCTTCTTTAGGCCCTACAATACTTGCAACTTCTACAATGGTAGGAGGGTTATCAAGCTGAATCGTTTGGTTTCCAATACGTTTCATATAAAAAATTCCTTTCTTTATTAATTTTGCATTTTAAGTTTAAAAAAATTAACCACCAGCAAATAAAGTAGCAATCATACCGATAATGACTGATGCAGAAATACCAAATACTAGAACAGGTCCTGCAACAGTAAACATCTTTCCACCAACTCCCATAATATATCCTTCAGATTTATATTCGATAGCAGGGGAGACGATGGAGTTGGCAAAACCAGTAATTGGTATTAAAGTACCAGCACCAGCGAATTTTCCAATTCGGCTAAAAATATTAAGCCCAGTTAGAATTGCAGCAATGGCAATTAATACAATAGAAACAACTGTTGAAGCAGAAGTTTCATCCATACCTTTATATTTGCAAAAATCCATAATAATTTGACCTATTGTGCAAATCAAGCCACCTACCCAAAAAGCATTAAAACAATTTTTTAGAGTAGGAGAATTAGGAGATTTTTGATCTACATAGTCACTATATTCTTGTTTGGTTTCAATTGGTTTCATTGTCTAAAGCCTCCTTCTTATTTAATCTCTATCTCTATCAATCACAAAAGATAGGTCTAATTCTACAAAATATTCCACTAACTTTTTACCCTCAATTCTAGCTCGTTGTTCTAAAATTTTCACATTGGATAAATAGTCAATTGTTTTAGAAGCCTCTGCAACTGCTTGCACAACTGCATCCTTCCAAGATACTGTGGATGTACCTGTAATTCTTAAATGTTTTTCAATTCCCATTTTTATACCTCCATTTTATTTTGCTAATGTTATCGTTTCCAAAAAGATAAAATTTATACAAAAATTAGAAAAAAATAAAACTTTTAAGAAATTTAATTTTAGATTTTTAGAAAGAGTGTGGGCATCTTCATCAAGTGCTAAGTAAAAAATACCGACTTTGAATAAATAGACAAAATTTGGATTTTGTTTTTTTAGCTCTGAATATTTTGCAAATAATTTGCTCACAATAAAAGTACCTCCTTTAAAAATAGTAAAGAAAAGTACAAACGACAAAAAAACACAAAAAAATACATTTTTTTAATTTCCTTATTTTTACATCAAAAATCGACAAAACCATTATAACAGAAATAATATGACAAGTAAAGAAAAATAAAACGCATGTTTTTTTTGCAAAAGCAAGATTTTATCTTGTTTAAAAATCGTGTAAACCTTGTTACACTAAGAAAAGGTGATTGAAGTATGAAAGAGATAAGTAAGAAAAATATTTTAGTGGGATATAAATTAAAACAATTACGCATGAGTAAAGGATATACGCAACATAAGGTAGCAGAAGCACTTGGGGTTTCTGCTCAACATTATGGAACGTTAGAAAGAGGGGATAATTCTCTTTCTTTAGATAATGTTTTAAAACTATGTGATTTTTACAATATCACCATTATGAGTATTCTAGGAGAACTTAGAAAAACAGATAGAAAAACAAGAAGTAATTCTCAAAAATTAGTGTATGAAATCGAAGAATTAAAAGAAGAGCATAAACGAGCAATAAAACATATGGTGAAATTTTATAGGCAAGTAGAAAAGCAAGCTATTCAAAACCAAATCACCCAGAACAAAAATAAAGAAGATGAAAACGAAGAAGAACAAATAGAGCAAGAAGAAACAGCTAAAAAATCAAAATCTAAAAAACAATCTATTTCAAAAAATACTTCTAAAAAAAGTACCTCTAAGAAAAAGAATTCTAATCAAACAAATTCTAGTAAAGTAACTCCAAAAAACAAAAAGACTCCTAAAAAAGTTGTAGCTAAAAAAACAAAAGCAAGAACGAGTAAAGCTAAAAAAGAAACTACGAAGAAAAAAGAAAAAGAAACAGTAAAAAATAGTTCTATAAATTCTTAAAATATTGTAAATTCTATTCAATAAAAAACAAAAGTGTGATATAGTATAAAAGAAGAATTTTTTAAGGAGAAAAGTCAAAAAAATGGAAAAACACACGAAAAAACAAACAAACCCATTCAAATTTTTGTTAAAGATCTTGATAGTTGCTGTTCTTTTAGCAGTCATTCTTTTGATACTATATATAGCAGGAAATAATTTTATAAGAGATGATATCGTTGATAAAGCAAATCTAATTATTAATAATAGTAATGTAACTACTAGCTTAAAAACAGATTTAGTCATACAAGATGGTGTGGTGTATCTATCTAAAGAAGATATTGCTAACTTTTTTGATAGTACCATAGAATATGATGAAAAATACGACCAAATCATTACTAGTTCATCTAAGAAAATTGCAAGTCTTCCTATCGGAGAAACCAACATACAAGTAAATAGTGCATCTACTAAAATTCTTGCACCAGTGATAAAGCAAGAAGATACCTATTTTCTTCCTATTTCTGAACTAGAGGATGTTTATCATATTGACGTAAATTACATAGAAGAAACAAATCGAGTAACAATTGATTCCTTAGATAGAGAATATAGTATTGCAACTGCTGGTAAAAATCTTTCGGTCAAATATAAACCAAGTAGTATTTCAAGAACAGTTGCAAAAGTAAAACAAGGAGATACCTTAATTATAGCAAACCGTAGTGACTTACCTAGCAAAGATGGTTGGACTAGAGTAAGAACTGAAGATGGAGGTATCTTAGGGTATGTAAAAACAGATAAAATGGGAGAAATAAATACCATTCGTCAAGCAATGGAACAAGAGAAAAAATTTGAAGGAACGGTTAGCTTAGTTTGGGACTATTTTTCGCAATATTATAGTGCACCAGATAGAAGTGGTACTACCATTCAAGGAGTGAATGTAGTATCCCCATCTTTCTTCCGATTAGAGCAAGCTGGAAAAGGTGAAGTTTTAAGCAATGTGGGAGAAAACGGAAGAAACTATATTAATTGGGCCCATGAACAAGGCTATGAAGTTTGGCCAATGTTATCGAATGAATCTTTATTAAATGATACCACATCTGAAATTCTAAGAGATTATCAGTATAGAGAAGATTTAATCAACCAAATTGTAGATTTTATCGTAGAATATGAGTTAGATGGAATCAAGATTGATTTTGAAAATATGTATGAGGCAGATAAAGACTATTTTTCTCGTTTTTTAATTGAACTAGAGCCTCGTTTAAATGAAATAGGGGCCGTGTTATCAGTAGATGTAACTGCTCCAGATGGTGCACCAAATTGGTCTTTATGTTATGATAGATATACGATTGGAAAAGTAGCAGATTATATTATTTTTATGGCTTATGATCAATATGGAACTTCTTCTGCAGAAGCAGGCACAACTGCAGGCTGTGGCTGGGTGGAAGAAAATGTACAAAAATTCTTAGGACAAGAAGGAGTAGAAAAAGAAAAGCTAATCCTTGCACTTCCATTTTATACTAGATTTTGGGAAGAACAAGACGGAAAAATTATTTCAAGAGATACCGTTAATATGAAGTCAATTGATAATGTAATTCCAAGTAGTGTAGAAAGAAAATGGGATGAAAATTTAAAACAATACTATGTAGAATATGAGGAAAATGGCATTACTTGCAAGATGTGGATTGAAGATGAAACATCTATTACAGCAAAATTAGATTTAATAGAAGAATATGATTTAGCAGGAGCAGCTTACTGGGCAAAGGACAGAGAATCTTCAGAAATTTGGGACTTAATTTCTAGTAAACTTGGAATTTAATATTGTTTTAAGCCCCCTTTTAAAGGGGGCTTAGTCGTTACGTGTGAACTAATGATAGGTTTGGTTTCAGGTGTATGACGCTTGTCGGAATTTACGCCATACAAAGGGTACAAGGTGCAAGGTCACTTTTAAAGAGAGACGAGCACAGGGCGGAAACTATAAACGGTGCCCGCATTGCCCGCACTGCTGCTGAAAAAGAACGCACCAGCACTGGTGGTATCACCATAACCGCCCCCACGATGAAAGAACGGATTAGCCGTGTTAGGGAAGTACGAGTAGTCTTGGTGCCACGAATCTGTGTATGGTGACGTTCCGTCTTCGTTCGATGTCTCCCATACCGCATCTCCATACTTTCCTTTGTTTGTTGCATAATTATTTGCTAAACTGTCTGTTGTTCCTGTCGTTGTTCCATCAACATAAACATCTTTGGTATAGGGTTCCCCTTCAATTAACGCTTCTCCATAGCCATAATAACTACTTTCTGTATCTTTGATATAACTATTATTTACATATGCTGCTGTATATTCATAGCTTCCTCCACTCATATCATAGATTCCATAGATATTTCCCGTCGTACTTGCTTGTACTCCATAAGTTTCATCACTATATGTGTAAGTATCTGCTGCTTCACTTACACTTGGCCCTGTTCCTGCTTGTCCTGTTAGAAACTTATTATTTGGGTTAATCCAGATCTCTCCATTTTTTCCATATTCGCTTCTACTTAAATAGACACAAGCTCCCCATTCGGTGTTTTTCATTAAGTGGCTATTTAAACTGCTATTACCTAGCGTTGTTCCTGCATAACTTAAACATTTTTCATACATCTCTCCGATTGTAATATTTCTCCAACTATTCACTCCTGGCTGTATTTTAATTACTCCGCTCGTTCCTCCTGTATAATTTTGATAACTTACTTCGTTTGCTCCTGCGTCACTTTGGCTTGCTTCAAATTTTGCTACCCATAAGCCTGTTGCTGTTTCTTCATACTCAAACCCTGGGTGCACTACATACCCATTTGGAAAGTTAGCATAATTATTCGTTGTGCTTGAATTGTAAGATACGATTGTTTTTCCTGTTGCTCCTTCGTCTGTTGTTTCTTTTAAAAACTCAATATTAATTGTTCCTCCTGTGGTACTATTCGTATGGTAATTTGTTTCTATCTGATACGCATATCTTGGGATCCATACCAACAAGCTACCATCTTCTGTCATTGCATTTGCCCATCTTTTGCCTTCAGTTCCATTTACCTCTGTTGTCTTGTAATTATACCATTCGTCTACACTTTTTGCCTCTACCCATGCTCCTTGTCCACTATTTGCTGTTTCATCCCACACCACTGGTGTCATTCCTTCTACTAGTTTTGGTGTGTTGACTCCTTTTTCGCTACTGAAACTTCCATTCGAATTTTCGGGCGTTGGTGCTTCTGGCTTCTCTGGGTCTGTTGGACCTTCGCTACTTCCTGGATCATTTAAGATATTATCTAATTGCCCTACTAAATTTTCTAAGGCTTCCTCCTCTTCTTGTTGGGCTTCATTAAATTTATTTGCTGCCTCTTTTGCTGTTTGAAAAATCCCGTTATCCCCTAACACGCTATTAATCGTTACTCCTGCCAAAATCAAAAGTACCACTAGGGTCACTACTAGGGCAATTAAAGTAATACCTTTTGCTTTTTGCTTTTGCTCGTTGCATAACATTCTAGATGTTATGTTTTTGATTTCCTCACTACTGGATTCTTGTTTTTTCATTTGCATCTTTTTCCCTCTTTCTTTTATTCAATATTCCATTTTTTGTATGAACCATTTTTTACCATTTTTCTACTTTCTTTTTGCTCATACATTCCTTTATTTTCAGCCTATTTCCGTTTTATATTACAATTATGTTACAAGGATGTTAAATTTATATTACAAGATTTTTTTGTGTTACGCAAGATTTTTTCTTGCTTTTTTTAAAAGAACTTCCATTAAAAATCCATAAAAAAATCACTTTAGCTTCAAAACCAAAGTGATTTTTTATAAAATTTTATTTTACGCTTTTTTTGCTAAGTTTGCAATTTCTGTAAATGCTTTTGGATCTGTAACTGCAAGTTCTGCAAGCATTTTTCTGTTTACTACTACATTTGCTTTCTTTAATCCATTGATGAAAGTGCTGTAAGTTAAACCATTCATTCTAGCTGCTGCATTAATTCTTGCTATCCATAATTTTCTGAAATTACTCTTTCTATCTTTTCTACCTACATAAGCATATTTTCCAGATTTCATGACTGCTTGTTTTGCCATTCTGAATCTGTAATGTTTTGCTCCATAATATCCTTTTGCTCTTTTTAAGATTTTTTTATGTTTTTTACGAGTAATTCTTGCTGTTTTTACTCTTGCCATCTTTATTTCCTCCTTGTTTTCAAGTTTTCTTTTTTACTTTATGCGTGTTTTTTGATTAGTTTCCGTATGGTAGCATTTTTTTAATTCCTACTTCACAAGTTTTATCTGCATATGCATCTTGTACTTTTCCTCTTGATTTTGCTCTGCTAGTTTTGCTTACAAAACGATGTCTTCTATTGCTTTTTGTTCTTTTTACTTTTCCAGTAGCTGTATAAGAATATCTCTTTTTTGCTGCTTTGTTTGTTTTTAATTTTGGCATTGCCTTCTCCTCCTTTTAATTGCTTTTTATATTTTACTTATCAGCTTTTTTAGCTAATATCATAAACATGTTTCTACCTTCTAATAAAGGTTTTTTTTCTGGAACAGAAATATCTTCTAGAGCTTCTATAAATTTTTTTAGTACTTCTTCCCCTAGTTTCATATAGTTCATTTCTCTTCCTCTAAATCTTAAGGTGATTTTTACTTTGTTGCCATCTTCTAAAAATTTTCTAGCATTTTTTGCTTTAAATTCAAAGTCGTGTTGCTCAATGTTTGGTGTAACACGAATTTCTTTTATTTCTAAGTTTTTTTGTTTTTTTCTAGCTTCTTTTTCTTTTTTGGTTTGTTCAAATTTGTATTTTCCATAATTCATAATTTTACAAACCGGCATTTCTGGGTTTGGAGAAACCATAACTAAATCTAGTTTTTTGTCGTAAGCTAGTTCTAGTGCCTCTTTAAAAGGTACTACTCCTTTTTTCTCTCCATTTTCATCAATTAATTGTACCTTATTTGCTCTGATTTGTTCATTAATTGGTAAATCTTGTTTTATAAAAAACACCTCCGTAAAAAAATTGATCTTGTGCAAAATAAAAAGATTGATTTTTCTTTTTAAAATCAATCCATACCTGCCTTTTGCTTTTTCTAAAACAACCTTTGTTTTGATTGGTTCACTTTTTAAATTGGCAATAAATAACCTTTTTGCTTATCTTGCTTAAGGTGAGCATGGATTGCTTCTTTTTTGTTTGCCTTATTATTATACATGGTTTTGGGGCAAAAGTCAAGGTTTTGTGTAAAATTTTCTATGTTTACATAATTTTCGAGGCCCTTCACAAATTTTTGGGCGCCTTTTGGAGCCCAGCCATTTACCGTGTGAGTCAGTTATCTCACAACGATAGGTCAAGGTCACTTTTAAAGTACGACGAGCACAGGGCGGAAACTATAACCGGGGCCCTCACTGCCCGTAGCGTTGTTGAAAGAGAACCCACCAGCACTGGTGGAAGAACCATAATAGCCCCCACGACGAAAGAACGGACTAGACGCGTCAGGGAAGAACGAGTAGTCTTGGTGCCACGAGTTCGTATATGGTGATGCTGCGCTACTTGACGTCTCCCATACGGCATCTCCATATTTTCCCTTATTTGCTGCATAATTATTTTCTCTTGTATCTGTCGCCCCTGTCGTTGTTCCATCGACATACACATCTTTTGTATATGGTTTCCCTTCTATTAACGCTTTTCCATAGCCATAATAACTACTTCCTGTATCTTTGATATAACTATTGTTTACATATGCTGCTGTATATTCATAGCTTCCTCCACTCATATCATAGATTCCATAAATATTTCCGGTCGTACTTGCTTGTACTCCATAAGTTTCATCACTATATGCATAAGTATCTGCTGTTGAACCTACACTTGGCCCTGTCCCTGCTTGTCCTGTTAGGTACTTGTTATTTGGGTTAATCCATATCTCTCCATTTTTTCCATATTCGCTTCTACTTAAGTATGCCACTGCTCCCCATTCTGTATTTTTCATTAAATGGCTATTGAGACTTGCATTTCCTAATGTCGTTCCTGCATAATTTAAGCATTTTTCATACATCTCTCCGATTGTAATATTTCTCCAACTATTCACTCCTGGCTGTATCTTGATTACTCCGCTTGTTCCTCCAGTATAATCTTGATAATCTGCACTATTGTTTCCTGCATCACTTTGACTTGCTTCAAATTTTGCCACCCATAAACCTGTTGCTGTTTCTTCATACTCAAACCCTGGGTGCACTACATATCCATTTGGAAAGTTGGCATAATTGTTCGTTGTGCTTGAATTGTATTCTACAATTGTTTTTCCTGTTGCCCCTTCGTTTTTTGTTCCTTTTAAAAATTCTATATTGATTGTTCCTCCTGTTGTACTATTGGTATGGTAACCACTTGCTATTTGATAAGCATATCTTGGGATCCATACCCACAAGCTACCATCTTTTGTCATCGCATTTGCCCACTGCTTTGCCTGTGTTCCATTTACCTCTGTTGTTTTATAATTATACCATTCGTCTACGCTTTCTGCCTCTACCCAGTCTCCTTGTCCGCCTTCTTCATTTTCCGCATTTGCATCCCACACCACGGGGGTCATTCCGTCTACTAATTTTGGTGTATTGACTCCTTTTTCGCTACTGAAACTTCCATTCGAATTTTCGGGCGTTGGCGCTTCTGGCTTCTCTGGGTCTGTTGGACCTTCGCTACTTCCTGGATCATTTAAGATATTATCTAATTGCCCTACTAAATTTTCTAAGG
>CALYAE010000076.1 GCA_944393435.1 uncultured Clostridia bacterium | reverse complement strand
TCATTTGCTCTGCGAATGATACCATCTTCTATTAAACTTTCAGCAGTAACTTCTTCTTTGCTAGATTTGTTAAGCATAGTTAGGGTTACTTCTGTATATGTTTTAGCATGGATATTGGTAAATCCTCTTTTTGGCAATCTTCTATATAATGGTGTTTGACCACCTTCAAATCCACGCCTTACTCCTCCACCACTTCTTGCTTTTTGTCCTTTATGTCCTCTGCCTGAAGTTTTTCCAAGACCAGAACCCATACCACGACCAACTCTTGTTCTTGATTTTGTTTTTTGTGCTTGTTTTAATTCATCTAATTTCATTTGGTAATTTACACCTCCTATAATATTTTAATTTCTTTTGATTCATTATAATATTTCTTCTACTGTTTTTCCTCTTTTATGAGCAATTTGTTCAGCTGTTTTCATACTTTTTAGTCCTTCAATTGTAGCATAAACAACATTTCTAGGATTGTTTGTTCCTATTACTTTTGTTCTAATGTCTTTATAACCTGCAAGCTCTAATACTGGTCTTACACTACCACCTGCGATAACTCCAGTACCTTCTGCTGCTGGTTTTAAAATAACACTAGCACTTCCAAATTTTCCTACATATTCGTGTGGAATTGTTGTTCCTACAACTGGAACCTCTACTAAGTTCTTCTTTGCTTCTTCAATTGCTTTTTTGATAGCGTCTGGAACTTCAGCAGCTTTACCATTTCCTACACCAATGTGACCATTTTCATCACCTACAACAACAACAGCACTAAATCTAAAGGTTCTACCACCTTTTACAACTTTTGCTACTCTGTTAATTGCAACTACCTTTTCTTTTAATTCTGATGTATTTTCTGTTTGCACTTTATTTTCCCTCCTTATTTACTAGAATACTAAACCTGCTTGTCTTGCAGCTTCTGCTAATTCTTTTACCACTCCGTGATAAATATATCCGCCTCTATCAAAAACAACTTCTTTAATATTTTTCTCTAAAGCTCTTTTTGCAATTAGCTCTCCTACTTCTTTTGCAGCTGCTTTATTACTATGTTTTTCCGTTACTTCTTTATCTAAAGTAGAGGCTTGCACTAATGTTTTAGCAGCTACGTCATCAATTACTTGAACATAAAGATTGTGGTTACTTCTAAATACGCATAATCTTGGGCGCTCTGATGTTCCAGAAATTTTTGTACGTACTCTAATATGTCTTCTTTGTCTTTCTTCTTTTCTATTGATCTTTTTAATCATTGCTTTCTCCTTTCTACCAATGTAACAGCATTAGTAATTTTTTATTTCTTACCAGACTTACCTTCTTTACGTCTAATATGCTCAGTTGCATATTTAATACCTTTTCCTCTATATACTTCTGGTGGTCTTTTGGTTCTAATAACAGCTGCTGTTTGACCAACTAATTCTTTATCAATTCCTCTTACTGTTAAGTGGTTAGCATCTGCTAAATCAAAACTAATTCCTTCTGGTGGTGTAATTTCAACTGGATGAGAATATCCTAAGCTCATAACTAAGTTATTTCCTTTTTTCTGTGCTCTATATCCAACACCATTAATTTCTAATTCTTTTTTAAATTCATGAACAACACCTTCAATCATGTTATTAATTAAAGTTCTTGTTAATCCATGTAAACTTCTATTTTCTGCTTCATTATCAGGTCTTGCAATTGTAATTGTATTTTTGTCTAATGTAACTTTCATATTTTTATGAAGTTCTCTTTGTAATGTTCCTTTTGGTCCTTTTACAGTAATATGGTTTTCATTTAAAGTAACTTCTACCCCTTCTGGTACTGTAATAGGTTTATTTCCTATTCTTGACATGATTTGGTTTTCCCTCCTTCTTTGCTTTATTGTTTGTTCTATTTTTTAATTACCATATATAGGCTAATACTTCTCCTCCTAGCCCTTCTTTTCTAGCTTCTCTATCTGTTTTAATTCCTTTTGATGTAGAAATTAAAGCAATTCCTAAACCATTTAGAACTTGTGGTAATTCATCTTTTTGCGCATATACTCTTAATCCTGGTTTACTAATTCTTCTTAAACCATCAATAACACGATTTCCTTTTTCATCATATTTTAAAGTAATGCGAATGATACCCTGTGTAGTAGTAGTAGCATTCTCATTCATTTCTTCATAAGCAGCAATATATCCTTCTTGAAATAGAATACTTGCAATTGCTTTCTTCATATTAGATGCTGGGATATCTACTGTTTTATGTTTTTGACTATTTGCATTTCTAATTCTTGTTAGCATATCTGCGATTGGATCAGTTGTATTCAAATCTATTCCCTCCTTTTTTATTTTTTTACCAACTAGCCTTTTTCACTCCTGGAATTTCACCTTTATGTGCTAATTCTCTAAAACAAACACGGCAAATTCCAAATTTTCTAATATAAGCATGTGGTCTTCCACAAATTTTGCAACGATTATATTCTCTTGTTTTGTCTTGTTGCTCTTTTTGTTTTTTTACTTTTAAAGATTTTTTAGCCATGAATTTCTCCTTTCTATTCTTTACCTACTATGCTTGGAATGGCATTCCTAATAGAGAAAGTAATTCTCTTGCTTCTTCGTCTGTTTTAGCTGTAGTAACGAATATAATATCCATACCTCTAATTTTATCAATTTTATCATATTCAATCTCAGGAAAGATTAATTGTTCTTTAATACCCATTGAATAATTTCCTCTTCCATCGAAAGAATGATTAGATACACCTCTAAAATCTCTTACTCTTGGTAGAGCTACGTTAAATAGTTTGTATGCAAAATCATACATTTTTCCATTTCTTAAAGTTACTTTGCAACCAATATTCACATTCTCTCTAATTTTAAAAGCTGCAATTGCTTTTTTTGCTTTTGTTACAATTGGTCTTTGACCTGTAATTAAACTTAGGTCGTTCATTGTATTATCTAATGCTTTTGGATTATCTTTCATATCTCCTAAACCAACATTGATTACAATTTTTTCTAGTTTTGGAACTTCCATAACTGAATGATAGTTAAATTTCTTCATTAATGCTGGTACTACTTCTTTTTGATATTGTTCTTTTAATATTTCCATATATTTTCTATGGCCTCCTTCCTATTTTAATTTATTTCCACATTTCTTACAAACACGTACTTTGCTATCTCCTTCTACTAAATATCCAACTCTTGTAGCTTTTCCGCATTTTGGGCATACTACATTTACTTTACTGCTATGGATACTACATTCTACTGGGATAATTCCACCTTCTTCACCTTGTTTTCTAGGTTTTACGTGTTTTTTACGAATATTGACACCTTTGACGATAACTTTTTGAGTTTTAGGAATTACTTCTAAAACTTCACCTTTTTTTCCTTTATCATTTCCAGATAAAACTTGAACAGTATCACCTTTTTTTATTTTCATGATTCTTTTTCACCTCTTCTTTTAGGATTTTAATTTACTTATTTTAAAGCACTTCTGGAGCTAAAGATAGTATTTTCATATAATCTCCATCTCTTAATTCTCTAGCTACTGGTCCAAAGATACGAGTTCCTCTTGGAGTTTTATCGTCTCTGATAATAACTGCTGCATTTTCATCAAATCTGATATAAGAACCGTCTGGTCTTCTAACTGGCTTTTTTGTTCTTACTACAACTGCTTTTACAACATCACCTTTTTTAACAACGCCTCCAGGTGTAGCTGTTTTAACAGAAGCAACAATAATATCTCCAATACCTGCATATTTTCTATATGAACCACCTAAACATCTGATACACATAATTTCTCTTGCGCCTGTGTTATCAGCAACTTTTAAGATACTTTGTTGTTGTACCATTTTCTTTCTCCTTTCTACTACTTAATAACTGCCTTTTCTATCACTTCCACTACTCTAAATCTTTTATCTTTAGAAAGTGGTCTTGTTTCCATTACTTTTACTTTGTCGCCTGTTTGGCATTCATTCTTTTCGTCATGAGCTTTTAGTTTGTATGTTCTTTTCTGAATTTTTCCATACATTTTATTCATAACATTGGTTTCAACAGCTACAACAACTGTTTTATCCATCTTGTCAGAAACAACTGTACCAACCATCACTTTACGAAGATTTCTTTCTTCCATTTTTTTTGCTCCTTTCTTTATTATTCTCTATCGTGGACATACCTTTATTTTTTCTTATCTAATTCTCTTTGTCTTAAAACTGTTTTGATTCTTGCAATGTCTTTTCTCACTTCTTTAATTTTCATAGGATTATCTAATCCATTGGTTGCTAAACTAAATCTAAGTTTAAACAATTCATTTTTTAGTTCTCCTAGTTCTTTTTCTAATTCTGGTGAAGACATTTCATTTATTTTACTAATCTTCATCTTTTTCACCACCTACATTTAAAGTTTCTCTTTTGACAAACTTACATTTTACAGATAGCTTGTTTCCCGCTAGTCTTAGCGCTTCTCTTGCGATGTCTTCTGTTACACCAGCAATTTCAAACATAACTCTACCTGGTTTTACAGCTGCCACCCAATATTCTACTGCACCTTTACCTTTACCCATACGAGTACCAATTGGTTTAGATGTCATTGGTTTATCTGGGAAAATTTTAATCCAAACTTTTCCACCTCTTTTAATATAACGAGTCATAGCAACACGGGCTGCTTCGATTTGATTAGAAGTAATTAATCCAATCTCCTCTGCTTGTAATCCATATTCACCATCTGTAACAGTGTTTCCTCTAGTTGCTTTTCCTCTAATTCTACCTTTTTGTTGTTTTCTATATTTGGTTCTTTTTGGCATTAATGGCATTACGCTTCTCCTCCTTCCTTTTGCTTCTTTTTCGCTGGAAGAATTTCTCCTTTATAAATCCAAACTTTTACACCAATTTTTCCATAAGTAGTATCTGCTTCTGCAAATCCATAATCAATATCTGCTCTTAAAGTTTGTAGTGGAATTGTACCTTCTTTATAGAATTCAGTTCTAGCCATGTCTGCACCACCAAGTCTTCCAGATACAGAAGTTTTAATTCCTAAAGCACCTGATTTCATTGTTTTTTGCATACATTGTTTCATAGCCCTTCTAAAAGAAATTCTTCTTTCTAGTTGCCCTGCAATATTTTCTGCAACTAATTGTGCATCTAAATCAATGTTTTTTACTTCAACAATATTTAAATTCACTGTTTTTCCTATCATTTTTTCAAGTTCAGCTTTTAATACTTCAGCAAGGTTTCCACCTTTTCCAATTACTAAACCTGGTTTTGCTGTGTAAACATTTACTCTGACAAATTTAGCAGTTCTTTCAATTTCAATTTTTGAAATGCCTGCAACATATAATTTTTTCTTAACATATTCACGGATTTTATGATCTTCTACTAAATAATCAGAAAAGCTCTTTTTATCTGCATACCATTTTGAATTCCAATCTTTAATGACACCAATTCTTAATCCGTTAGGATTCATTTTTTGTCCCATTTTGTTAAGCCCTCCTTTTCTTATTCTCTTTCTTTTAACACGATTGTAATATGACTTGTTCTTTTTCTAATTCTTACTGCACTACCTTTTGCAGCTGGTCTAATTCTTTTTAGAGTTGGACCTTGGTTTGCATAAATTTCTGCAACATATAATTTTTCATGTGACATGTGATGGTTATTTTCAGCATTAGCGATTGCTGATTTCAATAATTTTTCTAATATTTCGCTAGAGGCTTTTGGTGCAAATTTTGCAATTGCTAAGGCTTCATCAACATCTTTTCCTCTCATAAGATCTGCTACAATTTTTACTTTTCTAGCGGAAATTCTAGCATATCTTAGAGTTGCTTCTGCTGTTGGAATTATTGTTTCTTCCATTTTAATCCTCCTTCTTCATTTTTACTTAAAAATGTATTTTCTCTTTTATTTTGTTGTCGTTGTTGTCTTATCTCCAGAATGACCTTTAAAAGTTCTTGTTGGTGCAAATTCACCTAATTTATGTCCGATCATCTCTTCTGTAATATAAATTGGCACATGTTTTCTACCATCATGAACTGCTATTGTGTGTCCCACCATTTGTGGATATATTGTAGAAGCTCTTGACCAGGTTTTAATCACTTCTTTATTTCCGCTTTCATTCATTGCTTCCACTCTTTTTAATTTTTTTTTTGCAATAAATGGAACTTTTTTACTTGATCTTGACATGATTTTTCCTCCTTACTTTCTTCTCTTGGTAATAAACTTATTACTTTGTTTATTTTTCTTTCTTGTCTTATAACCAATAGCTGGTTTACCCCAAGGAGTCATTGGACCACTATGTCCGACAGGTGCTCTACCTTCACCACCACCATGAGGGTGATCTACTGGGTTCATAACAGAACCTCTAACAGTTGGTCTGATACCCATATGTCTTGTTCTTCCTGCTTTACCAATTTTTACATTTTCATGATCTGTATTTCCAACTGTTCCAACAGTAGCTTTACATACACCCATAACAAGTCTCATTTCTCCTGAAGGAAGTCTTACGTGGGCATATTTTCCTTCTTTTGCCATTAATTGAGCCTCTTGTCCAGCTGCTCTTACCATTTTTCCACCTTGCCCTGGATTTAATTCGATGTTGTGAATCATTGTACCTACTGGAATATTTTCGATTTTCATACAGTTACCTGGTTTGATATCTGCTTTTTCTCCAGAGATTACTTTATCTCCATCTTTTAATCCTACTGGTGCTAAAATATATGCTTTTTCTCCATCTTCATATTGAATTAAAGCGATATTGGCACTTCTATTTGGATCATATTCGATTCCAATAACAGTAGCACTCATATTCTCTTTATTTCTTTTAAAATCAACTATTCTATATTTTTGTCTATTTCCTCCACCTTGATGTCTTACTGTAATTTTACCTTGTGCATTTCTACCTGCATTTTTCTTTTTGGTAGCAAGTAATGATTTTTCTGGTTCTTTTTTTGTAATTTCTTCAAAAGTAGAAACCGTCATATTTCTTCTTGATGGAGTATATGCTTTAAAATGTTTCATTCCCATTGCTTTTTTCTCCTTTTTCTTTCATTTTATTTTCCTAGTTTTTATCTAGATAATTTTAGATACCTATTATGCACCCATAAAGTGTTCAATAGAATCTTTATATTTTTTAGAAACTTTTACTTGTTTTCCACCTTTTCCGGTGTAGGTTAAATCTCCTGGATTGGTATCAATTGTAACAACTGCTTTTTTCCAATCTGATGTTCTTCCAGATGTTTTTCCCATTCTTTTTTCTTTTCCTTTTACAGTCATTGTATTCACACTTAAAACTTTTACTTCAAAAAGTTTTTCCACTGCTCTTTTAATATCGATTTTAGTAGCTTTTTTATTTACTCTAAAGGTATACTTTCCAGCTTGTAATTCATCATTACTTTTCTCTGTAATGACTGGCGCTAAAATAATATCTTCTGCATT
>CALYAE010000075.1 GCA_944393435.1 uncultured Clostridia bacterium | reverse complement strand
TCGTTTTCTGCTCTTAGTTGGTCAATATCTGTAAAAAAACTATCATTTCCTTCTATTTTATTTTTTAAATAGGTAATACCATTTTGAATTGGCATTACGATACTATTAAAAATGTTTTCTATATAAGAAATTTGTTGAATATTGGTATTTGATAAAATCACTACTAAAATTAATATGATAATTGTAATGATAATTCCAATGACACCTGTTTTTTTATTTTTGTACATTATCTTCTCCTTCTTGAATTTGTTAAAACTGCTCTTAATTTTTCTAAATCTTCTAATTTTTTTTCTGCACCTTTTGCTACACATTCTAGTGGATTTTCTGCAATATAAACTGGCATTTCTGTTTTTTCTGCTAATAACTTATCTAAATTATGAATTAACGCTCCTCCGCCAGCTAGTACAATTCCTCTTTCCATAATATCGGATGCTAATTCTGGGGGTGTTTTTTCTAGAGTTTGTTTTACGACATCTACAATTTTATCAATTGATTCTTGCATTGCTTCTTGTACTTGTGAGGAAGTAATAACTAAAGTTTCTGGAAGTCCTGTTATTAAGTCCCTTCCTCTAATTTGCATGCTTTCTTCTGCCATGAGTGGTTTGGCACATCCTATGGCAATTTTTACTTGTTCTGCTGTTGTTTCTCCAATTGCTAAATTCATTTCTCTTTTTACATAATTGATAATATCTTCTGTTAATTCATCTCCTGCGATTCTTAAGGAATGGCTAATCACAATTCCTCCTAGTGAAATGACAGCAACTTCCGTTGTTCCGTCCGCCAATATCTACAATAATATTTCCTGTTGGTTCTGATACGTCTAAATTAGCTCCAATGGCTGCTGCCATTGGTTCTTCTATCAAATAGACTTCTTTTGCACCTGCTTGTAAAACAGATTCTTCTACTGCTCTTTCTTCCACTTCCGTAATTCCTGATGGAACTCCTACTACTACTCTTGGTTTTCCTGCATTATATCTTTGACATACTTTTTGTAACATATTTTTTAGCATAAGCCCCGTTGCTGTATAATCTGCAATGACACCATCTTGCATTGGTCTAATGGCTAAAATGTCTCCTGGAGTTCTTCCTAGCATTTCTTTTGCCTCTGTTCCTGTTGCCAAAATTTCTCTTGTTTTTTTATCTATGGCAACAACAGAAGGTTCATTTAAAACGATTCCCCTTCCTTTTACAGTGATAATGATATTGGCAGTTCCTAAGTCTACTCCTATATCTTTTGTATTCCATCCAAATAATTTCATTTAACTCTTTCCTTCCTTTTTGGCGATTAGATAACCTCTAATGCTTGTATATTCATTATCACCAATGACGATATGATCTAGTAATTGTACTCCTAACATTTGTGAAAGATTGTCTAGTTTTTGAGTAAAAAGGCAGTCTTTTTCACTTGGAGTGGAATCGCCACTTGGATGATTATGTACTAAAATCATTTTTGGTACCCCTGTTTTAATGGCCTCTAAAAAAATATCTTTTGGTTCGATTAAAACTGAGTTTGTTCCCCCATAAGATATGGTTTGTATTTTATGAATCATATTTTTGGAATTTAATAATATTACTTTCACTATTTCTCTTTTTTCTACTTTTAATTCGTCCATCAATAATTTAGCTATATCTAAAGGGGTTTTTACTTTTATTTTTTGACTATCAATTGGTTTGGAAATGCGTTTTGCAAGTTCACATACTGCTTTTAATTGAATGGCTTTTACTTTTCCAATCCCTTTGATCTTTGTAAGTTCTGCCATAGATAATTCTTGCAAAAAATTTAAATTATCTTGGCTACAATTTTTTTGTTTTCCTAGTGAAAGTATTTTTTGTGCTAGCGTAACTGAGCTTTCTTCCTTTGTACCACTTTTGATAATTATCGCTAGTAATTCTGCATTGGATAGTGCGTGTTCTCCATACATTTCCAATTTTTCATAAGGTCTTTCTGAGTTTGGGAGCTCTTTCATTTTCATTGCCATAAATTTTCTTCCTTTCTTTTTTAAGTAGGCCCCCTAAATTTAATTTTGAATGAAATTAAAATAGACTTTAATAAATAAAGTATTTTCCCCTTTTTTCTTTTTTATTCATTTGAATGATTGTTTTAGATTTTTTTGTAAATAAAAATGGCTAAAACAATTCCAATGATACTTGCAATATTAATTTTAAACATTAAGCCAAAAGTTAATGTAATTACATTTAAGTCTAGTTCTATTGGTGAAGCTAGTCCAAATTGTTCTCCATAGGCTAGCCATGATAAGAAACTTACATTTCCTGCCAAATCTCCTAGCAGACCTCCTACTACAATGCCTGATAGAATAAATAAAATTAATATCCAGATATTTTTTTCCTTGGTTGCCATTTTGTTTTTCCTCCTTAGTAGTTCTTTTTTTCATAGCTAGTATTATATATGCAAATTACTTTTTTTTCAAGATAAAAAATGTAAAAAAAGATGAATATAAGTTCATCTTTTTTATTTTGCTATTATTAAGATAGATTAAGCCTATTATTTTATTAGTTATTATATGCTTCAATTTTAAAATCTTTTGCATTGCTTACATCTACTATAAAACTTGCGTTTAGCTTAATAGTTTGACCTGGTTCTACTTTTCCTAGGATTGGTTTTGTTTCTGCAAGAGTTTCTCCTTGTTCTCCTAAAATAGTAATTTTTACTACTTCTGATTCATGGGTTGTTGTTCCTGTATTTTTTACATCTGCTAGTAATACCGTCATTCCATCTTTTTCTGTATATTGGATATTACTAATTTCTAAGTCCCCATATTTTTTGGTAGAATTGAACTCATCACTCGTGTTAATTTTAGTTCCATCATTTAGTTCTGTTGTGTACTTTTCCTCATTTGCTTGATTTTGTGGCTGAGTATTTTGTAACTCTCCATCTGATCTTTTTCCTGTTGCGATTACCACCCCAATAATAACTACCGCTAAAATGATTAACAAAATACCTATCCAAATTTTTTCTTTCTTACTCATTTTCTTCCTCCTTTGTTTTATATTTTTTTCTATTTGCTATTCTAACATTGATTTTTATTTTTTACAACACCTTTAGTAAATTTTTTTTTAAAATATGAGTAAAATTTTCGTAAAATGTTGTTTCTTTTTTTTCTTTTTTGTGTTATAGTTGTAAATACTAAAAAAATTTCCATAAATTGTTTGTTTCATTTCTATCATATCCATAGTATAATGATAATAGAAATGTATTTGGAGGCTATTTCATGAAGTTTGAAAAATTAAGTGAGAATAAAATTAGAATTACCTTGTCGATTCAAGATTTGGCTGAAAAGGAGATTGATTTTCATCTATTTATGTCTAATCCCATTGAATCTCAAAATATTCTAATTTCTATGTTAGAAGATGCTAAAAAAGAAACTGGTTTTGATCCAGAAGATTACAATTTAAAGGTAGAGGCTTTGGCTATGGCTGATACCAATTTTATTTTTACCATTACTAAAATTATTCCTGAAACGGAAAAGTGTGAAAGTGTTAAAAAGAAGTTTACCATTAAGAGAAAGAGTTTGAATCCTGTAACTACTACACAAGCAATCTACTCTTTTGGTTCTTTTGATGATTTTTGTTTATTTTTGCAGTTTTTGAAAGATACCAAACTATTTCCTCAAGTAAAAGAAATTGCAGATTCTGTTTCTTTATATTGTTATCAGGATAAATATTACTTGCTGATGAATCAGATCCATCCTGAAGCTGCGGAAAAGATTAAATTTTATACTAGCATTACAGAATTTGCAAAGTACATAACGAATTCTAAAGTGTTTGCTAGCAAGTTAAGAGAATGTGGAAATTTAGTGATGAAAGATCATGCTTTGGAAATTGGTTTTAAACATTTTATAGAAAAAAATTAAAAATATAGTGTCCTAGAATTTTATGATTCTAGGACACCTTATTTTTAATATACATAATTTTGTGGATTTAAAATCGTTCCATTTTTTCTTACTTCTAAGTGCAAATGTGGACCTGTTGAGTTTCCAGTTGATCCTACTTTTCCAATCACCTGACCTTGTGCTACACTCTGACCTTGTGTTGCAATTAATTGACTACAATGCGCATATAATGTTTCTACTCCATTTCCATGAGAAATTTTAATCATGTATCCATAAGAACCATTGTAACCTGCTACTGTGACAGTTCCTGCTGCTGCTGCCTTAATAGGTGTTCCAGTAGGTGCTGCAATATCTAATCCTCTATGAGCAGAAGAACGAATACTTTCTCTACTACCATATCTAGACATAATAACTCCCGAAATAGGTCTAATTAGAGTAATTCCTATATTTACTTTTGCACTGGACATACCAGATACACTTCCAGATGAAGCGTAAGTATAAGTTGGTTTTGGTGCTTCATATAACTTTGAAACACTTTTTTCTACGGAAGTAAATTCTTTAGTTTTAGTATCATATTTTTCTACAATACCAATATCCTTTTTGTTTGCGCTATTTTTTTCTTTTAATTTTTCTACAATTTCTTCTGCATCCTCAAAGGTTGCAACATAAACTTTTTCTTTTTTATCATCTGTAATGGCATAATATTTATAATAGCCTGTTCCATTTTCTGTTACTTTTGCATAAATCTCTTCATCATTTGGTGTGATGTCTTTTTTTAATAAACAAAGGGTATATTCTGGCACAGAGTCAATTTGCCTAAAGGCAATTCCTTCTTCGCTTTCTCCCTCCATATATTGATTAATTCTGTTTTGTAATTCACTTTTGTTTTCTGTATATCCAATTAATTCTCCATTTAAAGATACAGCATAAGTTGGTTTATAAAAAAATGCGACTGCTCCTACAATTAAAAATGCTGATACCATTGTTAATACAATTACTTTAATGGAAGTTCGAAAAAACATAGCAAATTTTTTAGCGGTATTAATATGAAACACTCCTATCTTTTTTTTATTCTTATTTATTTTATCTTAGATTGTTTTTTTTGACAAGAGATTTCTCAATTTATTTTTCTTCTTTTTCCTTACTTCCGTAAGATTTACTCTTATTTGCTAGTTTTTTCTTCCATTTTCTTAAGTTTTCATTACAATTTTTTTGATCGCTATAATACCAGTTACTAGAATTCCTAATACACTTAAACTTAAAATTGTCCATAGTAGAATCATTTTTCCTGTTACAATGGAAACAATCATAGAAGATGTTGCATAATTGTTTGTTTTACTTATATGTTCTTTGGTTTCTTGTATTAGAATTTGGTCTAAATCGCATTTTGCATCTAAAATAACTTGGTTTTGTTTTTCTTCTAAACTATCTTGTGTTACTTCCCATTCTAATTCTATCTCTACTTTTTTGGTTTCATTTGGTAATATTTTTCCTATTGTCTCATGCTGTGCATTTCCTTCTTTATTAATCTTCCAGCCTTCATTATCTACTATTTTGAAAGTAACACCTTTTGGTAAGATATCGATAATATTTTCTATTTCTCCTTGTTCATTTCCTTCATTCTTTATTGCAATCTCATATCTCACATTTAGTTTACTATTTCCAATTTTTCTTTCTCCTAAATCTAATTTTACAAACTCCCCTGGATTTTGATAGATATCATATTTTTCTTGCTGGCCGGTTAAAATATTGGTTTCTATGATCTCTATGATTCTTTTTTCAATTTTGAAATCTGTATATTTAAAATCCATTCCTACACTAGTTTTTCCATATCCTTGATTTTCTTCTTGATATTCTACCATATCTCCTCTTTTATCTTGTTGTTCTATTTGAGTTTGATTCATAAAGGTGATAGAAGATTTTTCAAAATTGGTTACTTGTAATACTAACTGTATACTTTTTTCTTCTTTTCCACTAAAGATTTCGTTTTCTATGTTTGTTTGGTAAGATAGTATTTTGGTTTCTACTATTCCTTCTTCTGTTTCTTCCCAACCATTTGCTTTATTAATCTCATCTTCTGCCACAAATTCTAATCCTTCTGGTATCTGGCTAATAAATTTTCCTACATAACCACTTCCTTCTCCTAAGTTTTCTACTGTAAATTCAATGGTTATTTTATCTTGATAATGTACGGATTCATTTTTTCTTACTACACTCTCTACTGGATTATCATTCATTTCTATAATTTGAGACTCTAGTTTGATTAGTGGTGGAGCTGGCCTTGTTATCTCAAAGGTTACTTTATTACTATAATTTTCTGTATAATTGCCATCTGTTGGCATATAAGCAATTACATCATAAGTTCCTAGGTCATAAGGTACTTCTACTTGTTCATTGGTTCCGCTTTTGTAAAAATAGTATTCTACTTCTGATGTACTGTTCTTTTCTACAATATATGGAACAACTACTTCTCGATCATATTTTTTACTATCACATCCTATCACTAAGTTTCCTATTTCTTTTGAAATAACAACAGTGATTTCTTTTTTACTTGGTTGTATAAACTGATAATTTGGTACATCTTGCCCTTCTAATAGGATTTCTTCTATTGTTACATTCCATCTTCCTACATTTGCACTTTGTGCTTGGCCTTGCTTTGGAATAATGAATGTCACATCATCATTTTCAATTAAACCTACTACTTCTCCCCCTATGATGTCTACGGTTGTACTTCCATTGTAAATTCTATTTTTTCCTTCTAATCCTGAAATTCTTAATAGTTTTTGTGTGATAGTGGCAGTATATGTTCCATCATCTGGTTGTTTTAATATGTAGTTTTGGGCATCTTGGCCTTCTAAAGTGATAGTACCAATTGCTACTTTCCATGTTCCTACATTTTTACTTTCTGCTGTTCCAAAATATGGTAGAACAAATCTTACTTCATCCTCTTTACATACACCAATTAATCTTCCTGCACTTAGAATAATGTTTGGATTTCCATTATAGGTTTTGCCTTGTGCTACAATATCTACAATTTCTAATTGTTTTTCTGTAATTTGATAGGTCCCTGTAAAAGGTGTTTTATATTCTTCTCCTTCATAAACCACTTTTAATTCATAAGCATAATCTTTTACTTTTTCTGGCTTTGTTGTAGCTCCATCATAATATTCTACTATTTGTGCATTTTTTGGATTCTCATATTCTAATCCTTGTTCTTTTGAATTATAGACATGGCTTTCTTTTGTGATAGTTAATCCCACATAAGAGGCACAAATTGGGCACTTATCATAATCGGAACTATAATTTGGATGTTCTAGCCCTGCATCGCATTCATAATAAATATTACTTACTTTGATGGTTTCTGTATCAGTTAATCCTACTTTATCGGTTGCTACTATGGTATAGGTTCCATTTTTGGTAATTGTATAGTTACCGTTTTGGATACTTTGTCCATTTACTGTTAAACTTTGGACTCCTGACCATGTATCTGTAGCTTGTATTTGTAATGTCAAAGAATCAATATGAATACTACTTAAATCTCCTGTATAACTAATAACTGGATTACTTCTATCAATTCGGTATAATCCTGCCACCCTATCATCACTTAAATTTCCTGCATTATCTCTTGCCCTTACATGTAAATATTTAAGCCCTTCTTGATTGATGACAATATCATCGCTTGCTTGCGCGATATTACTACTCCAGCTACTAGGTGCACTTTGGTTATTGGTAATAGCATATTGATAATTTTTAAAATTACTTCCTCCTTGATCGGTAAATTGTAAATGTACAGTCACACTTTGTGCCCAATTACTTTCTGTTGGGGTGATAACTACTTCTGGTGCAATCTCATCTTCTATGACAGTAAAAGTCCTTCCAAATTTTTCTGATACTTTTCCTCTATTATTGGTTACTGTTAAATAAATGCTATAATCTCCTGTTCCATAACTTCTGTAACTAGTAGGTGGATTAGAACCTGAATAAATTCTATTTTCACCTTTATATACTTCCCAGCTACGATTTGTGATAGTTCCTCCTGCTGGATCATAAGAGCTATCTATAATCTCTAAGTCTTCATATAAGGTAATGGTATCGTTTTGCAGGCTAAAAGATGCTACTGGTAAGGCATTAGCAGAGTTTGTAATATAAATACTAACTGGGTTACTCCATGTATTTTGATAATCTTTTACTCTTAATTGTACAATATAGTCATCTGTTCCTGTGATGGTCGTTAATTTTCCTGAAGTCCAAGAGGTTGCTGTTGTTTTTTTGTATTTCCATTCTTCTTGAGAGATTCCTTTATTGCCCTTACTATATGAATCTAAGTCATAAGAATTACTACTTAAAGTAACACTATTACCACTTCTTCGTATGGATATTTCTGCGGTTGGTCTTCTATGTACATAAATATTTTCTGGGTCTACTGGTTTATCCTCATACGAAATTTGATATCGACCTGTTTTGTCAAACATGTTAATAAAATCATCAATATATTTTCCTGATTCTGAAAATTGTCCAATATGATTCTCATAATATTGATAGTCATGTGTTACTTTCCATTTACCATAAGGGTAATTACTATCAGCTGTGTTGTTCATAACATCTGGTGGATCAATTTGAATACTTAAAGGATCTCCTAAAATAACATATTCATCATCTGGCTTTAATTCGTCTATCAAAGATTTAATATAGGTTGCTGTTTGGTTAATGGAAGTCATGTAATTTGTATTATTAATGAAGATACCATTATTGTTGTTAGAATGAATAAGGTTTTCCCATTGGGTTTTATTGGCAGATTTTCCCCAAGCTGCTAGATTGATGTTCTCATTAATCAATCTTGTGGTTAATTCACTTAAAGAGCTGGTATCGTTTAATTCATCACTATTGACATCTGTTACATTTACAACTACTTTTAAACTTCCTTGTCTCCATTCTGGCAGCCTTAAAACCTCACTAAATGTTTTAGCTGTGATTTTTCTTAGGTTAATATTGGATAACTTAAATGAACCAATCTGGGAGCAATCATGAGAGTAATGATCTGCAAAAAATCCAAAACCATTACCAAATGAATTGGTAAACTGATATTCAACAGGCGAGCTCAATCCTCCGCCTGAAACAACAATATAGGAATCACTTATTCTAACAGTTAAGTTGCCACTCTGATCAATGTTAATCCCTTGTAAAAGGGTCTTTGTCATGTTGTTCCTATTATCTCCTATTTCATAAGTAAATTCCCAAATTGCCCCATAGCTTCCAGATGTTGTATACCACTCTTTATTACTTTTATTAAAACTTAACATATATCCTGTTAAGGTATTTCCAGATTGTTGTACTCTAAGTAGCATTCCTGCTGCATTAAAGCTATCTCCATAATCTATGTCATAATCGAAATTAAATTCTTGCTCAATATCTTCTGTATCTGTTGGGATAATCCAAATTGCATTTTTCCCGGCTAAAGTTCTATTTCCTACCATTTCTACATCTTGTCCGTCATTCGTAATATCAATATCTCCTATTGATAAGTCTAAATCTTGCTGCCACTTAAAACTATTCTGCATATCGATTTCTTCTGATTCAACAGAAGTCACCTGTACATTAGACGTATTAACTCCTAAACTCTGTAATTGGTTAAGGATATCTGTTTCAAAATTAGTTACATCGGTAGTAGTTTTTGATTTTGCCAACACAATATCTACTTTTGGATTAGGAAATAATGAAATAGAAACTTGTTGGCTCGAGAAAGAAACAGTAGTTAAAATACTTACTGTTAAAGTTAATATGATCATGATAACCATTAGGCTTCCTATCACTTTCCTTCTCATATTACGTTATCAATTTCCTTTCTTTTTGAGCTTATTATTTTTATATACATTATCTCCTAATTAAATGATAGCACTGTATTAGAATGGTTTCAATAGCAGTTTTTTCCAAGCCCACAAATATGACAGAATCAAACAAAAACTACCCTTACGGAAACCCATAAAGGTAGTTTTTATTACATCCTTATATTAAATTTGTGTTACATTTTTGAAATATAACATACAAGTGCTATTTTTAATTTACATAATAACATTATTGTTCCAATTGTGTTTTTACAGTTTGAATCTCAGTAATAGTCGCTTTTTGTGCTGGCTTATAATATCCTTTGGTTTGTGCTACTTTGAATAATTCATACTGAAAACTCTCATCATTGTTTCTGATTTGTTGTAAGGTTTGTCTTAATTGCATATTTTCTGCTTCTGAAATAGCAGTTTGATATGCTGTTAAGTCAGATTTTACACTGGCTAAAATATCATTTACCATTGTTTTTTCATCCATTTTTCTTTCCTCCTTTTAGTTATTTAAAAATGACATTAGTTTCTGTTTGGTGTTTAACGCATCTTGTGCTGATTTTGTAAACATTTGCTTAATCTGTGGATCTACTGCTTGTGATGAAAATGTGTTTAATTTTTGGTAGGCTGTTTCATGAGCACCAATTAGGTGTCTTAAATTTTGTAATTCTGATTGATTTAAATCTGGCATTTTTATCCTTCCTTTCACTTAATAATCTATTGTTATTATGCGAATTTTTTTTATTTTTATACATTTTTTAATTTTTTTTGTTTTTAAAGGATTTCCAAGATAGCAAATTTTGCCATTAATCTTTTATGGCCAGATTTGTCAAACTGAATATCTAATTTATAGTCATCTCCTTCTGGTTCTATTTTTTGAATAATTCCTTCTCCAAATTTCTTGTGGTAAACTCTTTGCCCTTCTTTATATTTTGTAAGATCTACTTGTGATTGATTTTGTTTTTTGTTTAAAGAATTTAAGAAACTTTCTGCGGTTCTAAATTGGTAAGTAGCTTGCGCTTTTGCCTTTATATTTACAGGTTCTTGACTATGATTGAGCTTATAGGTTGTTACTTTTCCATATTCCCACTCATATCCCATATCATTAAATTTTTCTCCTTGATCATTTTCTACAATTCCATCTAATAAGTTATCTGGAATTTCTTTAATAAAACGGGAAATTGCATTATAACTAGTAGAGCCAAAGATGGTTCTATGTTTGCTACAAGTTAAATATAAAAATCGCTTTGCTCTGGTAATTCCTACATAAAATAAACGTCTTTCTTCTTCTAACTCTTTTGGCTCACCAATTGATTTATAACCTGGAAATATTCCTTCTTCCATTCCTACTAAGAAAACTACTGGGAATTCTAATCCTTTTGCACTATGAAGTGTCATTAAAGTAACACTGTTATCGCTATCTTCCATTCCATCAATATCACTACTTAAAGTAATACTTTCTAAAAATTCTGCTAAAGTATTATCTGCTTGTTCTTCTTCAAATTCTATGGCAACTGTTAAGAATTCTTCTAAGTTCTGCAATCTGGTTTCTGCTTCTACGGTATTTTCTAATTCTAATGCTTTAGTATAGCCAGAGTTTCTTAGTACTTGTTTGATGAGTTCAGAAATGCTTAGTTCTTCTTTTTTTGCTCTTAAATCTTCGATTAGGCCAACAAATTCTTGAGCATTTGCTTTAATTCTGTTAAATCCAAATTCTTCTGCATGTTTCATGATTTCATACATGGATATTCCTTTTTCATCTGATAATTGCTGAATTTGATCTAAACTGGTTTTTCCTATTCCACGTTTTGGCTCATTTACAATTCTTTTTAAAGATAAATTGTCTGATGGGTTATGAATTAATCTTAAATAGGCAATTACATCTTTAATTTCTTTTCTTTCATAGAATTTTACACCACCTACTACTTTATAAGGGATATTTTCTCTTCTTAAAATATCTTCTATTGCTCTTGATTGTGCATTCATACGATACAAAATAACAAAATCAGAGGGTTTTAAGTATTCTTCTATTTTTAAGTGAGTAATTTGCTGTACAATATAGTTTGCTTCATCATATTCGTCTTCTGCTTGATATAAACAAGGAAGACTACCTTCTTCATTTTCTGTCCATAATTTTTTTTCATATTTATTTTCATTGTGTTTAATAACGCTATTTGCTGCTTTTAAAATATTGCCAGTACAACGATAATTTTGTTCTAATTTAATGATTTTAGTGCCTGGAAAATCTTTTTCAAAGTTTAAAATATTGGTAATATCTGCTCCGTCTAAAACTATAAATTCCCTGGTCGTTATCACCTACTACTGTAATATTTCCATATCTGGATGCTAAAATGGAAACTAGCATAAATTGT
>CALYAE010000074.1 GCA_944393435.1 uncultured Clostridia bacterium | reverse complement strand
ATAATATTACCTACTGTATAATCAGCATAATAATATCCCACACGGTTAGCACCAGTTCCTTCTCCTTCAATAGTATTAATTACATTTCCATCTGTTCCTATTAAATTCTTAACATTAATAGTATATTCTGCAAAATATGTATCTGCATGTGCAGGTGCTGTTTCACCAACTGCTTGGAAGCATATAAATCCTCCCCAGCCACCGGTTGAACCATCTAAAATAGTATTGTTATAAATATTAAATGTTGCTGATGTATCAAAATAATTTGATAATCTTAGTGCATTTCCAGAATAAGCAAATATATTATCCTCAATTGTAATTGTTGCACCATCTTCAATATTAAACATACTAATAGTATTATTTCCTGCTACTGTATTAAATACATTATTTTTAATAATTGTGCCATTTTTTACAGCTTCACCTTCATCTTGGCTAAATTCAATAATGTTATAAATTCCTGCCAAGTCATCTTTATCTGCTCCAAAAGTATTGTTTTTAATTACAACTGCACCAGGAGTTTTAACATTTATAAGGTTATATGCTGTACCCTCAATATTAGAAATTTCTGAATTTGTTAATGTGAAATCTCCTTCTGTATCCACTTTTATTAAAGCAACTCCTGATGGTTTTGCATTACTATAACCTGTATCAATATTTGTCATTTCTATTTCATTTAATACAGCATTTTTTCCAGTAACTGTTACATCATTATTTAGTTTTACTTTTTCTACTGTTACATCATTTCCAGCAATTACTAACTCATCTTTTATTGTTGCACCATTTCCATTAATTGTTATTGGTTTATCAAGTGTAAGTGCCTCTGATTTTTCAATAACAACATTTTCAGATAATTCAACATTATTAACTGTTCCACTTTCAATAGCTTCTAATAAACTATCAACTTCTTCAGGTGTTTCAACTTGCATTGTTTTTGCAATTTCTTCACTTGAATAATAAAATGTTTGGTCTTTATCATTAGTTTCTGTTGTTACATAGTACTTTGCTACTCCATCACCAACAACTGTTCCTTGGTCTTTTTCAATCCAAATTACAGGTACAGTTCTTTCTTCATTATTCATCGAAATTGTTCCTGTAACAGTTAATTCACTATTTCCTAATCCTTCTGCAGTACCTTTAGAAACTTCAATACCACCAAATTCGTTATTTAATAATTTTGTTTTTCCTGTTAATTCTACTTTAGATGCATTTACAATTAATCCAGCATCTCCATTAGAAGCTGTTATATTATTTAATACAACTCCTTCTGCATTATATACTTGGATTGCATAATTTCCTTGCCATCCACCTTGTGCTGTCATTTCAACTGTTAAATCATTTACAACTACATTATCTTTATTTATAACTAGGGCACTTGCTACTCCGCTTGCATCTCTGCTAATTGCATTAAATGAAAGTGTGTTTCCATTACCTTCTAATACTATATCTTTATAAATGCTTAATGTTTCATTAATTCCTGTAATGTTATCGCCTAATGTGATTGTTGTTGTTTCTGTTGCATTAGCAATTCCAGATTTGAATTCATCAACATTTGATACAGTTTTACTCCATTTTGCAGTTAAAGCTAAAGGTGTTTCTGGCATATCAAATGGTGTTTCATATTCTGTGCCATCTTCTGCAAACCAACCTTCAAAAGTATATCCGTCTTTTGTGGCAACTTCTGTTATTTCTTGTCCCACATAGTATTCTTCTGTGGTTGTTGTTCCATTAGCAGTAAGTGAAAGTTCTACTTTTTGTTTTTCTTCCCATACAGGGAATAGAACTGTATCACCTGTTACTGGTGTGCTAGATGTAAATTTATTACCTGCTAAATCTTCCCAACCAACACAAATGCTAGTTTCAGTATCTGCTACTGTTGGCAAATCTGCAATTGTTTCACCTTCTAATACTTTCTCTTGTGCTACTTCAGCTTGTCCATTTAAGAAAAATACTGTATATTCAGCTTTTTCTTCTGGTGCTGTTGGAATTTGTATTCCTTCTTTTTGAACATTATTTACAAAATAAATGTCCAATGATTTAATTCCTTCTTCAATATAGTTTAGCTCGCCTGCTTCATCATACTCATACCATTCACCAAAAATATAATAATACATTTTTGGATAAGAATAGTTTTCTGTACTTCCATTTTTAGAAGCATAAACAAGCATATCATTTGAGCCTGCTACAGCTGCTCTTACACCGGTTACAATTGTTCCAGGAGTAAACTTGGTTGCACCTATAATAATGGAACCACTTTCAATAGTACTATATCCATCATTAGGGTCTGTAGTTTCTGTTATTGTTGGTATTGTAGCTTTAACAACCATGCCTAAGCTTAGCATTGCTACAGCTGAAAGAATCAAAAGAAAAACTATTATTCTTTTAATACTCTTACTCATAATTTTAAATCCTTTCTTTTATTCTAATTTGCTTTAACGTTAGTTATATTAGATACTATATCTTTTATTATATCGTTTCTTCCAGTTGCTGGAATTGATATCGTTTCTTGAGTTCCACCTACTGTAGTTATAGTAGCTGTTCCAGCTACTTTTTTACCTTCTGAACTTACAATATATAACATATATTGATTAGCTGTACTTTCACCTATTTTCTCCCATTGATAGCTATATGTTACTTTTGGCTCTTCAGACTCTGTTGTTTCATCTTTATCTGGTTTGTTAGAACCATCAGTACTTGGTTTACTTGGTTTTGTACTTGTATTTCCAGAAGCTGTATTTGTAGTAGGTTTCTTATCTTCTTCCTCGTCTTCTTTTTCTTTTTCTTTTTCTTCTTTTTCTTTAATTGTAATTTCAATTTCTGCTTTTATGTCTCCATTTGCTGTAACTGTAATTGTCACTGTTCCAGCTTTTAATGCTGTCAATTTTCCATTTTCATCAACAGTAGCAATTCTTTCATCACTTGAAGACCAAACTAATTCTGCATCTTCTACTTCTTCATCACCAGCCATAACAATTGCTGATAATAAAACTTCATCATCAACTGTTAGTTCTGTTTCTTTTAAATCTATAGAAACATCAGTAATTTCTTGGGTTTGTCCCCATTTTGCAATTAATGTGATATCCTCTACTACTTTTGTATCAAAATCATATTCTACAGTACTTGTTTCGCTAGTATACCATCCTAAGAAAATATATCCTTCTCTTGTTGGGTCAGCAGGTTCTGTAGCAGTTTCATTTTTCTTTACTTCTTGTGCTTCAACTAATGTTCCACCTTTAGAATCAAATGTTACTGTATACTTTTGATTAGAAAGTATGAAAATAGCGGCAAAAATAATAAGGAGTAAAACAATAACTACAGCAACAATAATTGCCTTTTTGTTCTTCTGCATAATTGTTCACCCCCTTCCAATCTAAAATTGAAATTTGTATTTAATTGAATTTTTTTCAAATCCACATTTATTATATTCAAATCTTAGACACATGTCAACACAATTCGACACAAAATCACAAGAATGTATGTGTCAAGTAATAGTTGGCAACCGCCCTTTCAGTTGATTTTAAGGCTTATAGCCATTTCTATTTTTAAAAAATTTTTTTATTTTTTTATTTTTAACTGCACATACTAAAATTTTTAACTCAAAAATATTATATAGTTTTTTTTTAGATTTTTGTCAAGTTATTTTTAGATTTTTTTCTACTTTTTTTAACAAAAATTATATATGTAATTTAAGTCGCTTATTGATACCATTTTTATTGCTTGTAATATTGGATTCTCAGGGTTTAATGTTACTTGTTTACAAGTATGATTTGTATTTGTTTTTTCATTTTACTTTCAACTATTTATGAACTAAAAACAAACTACTTTCAAACTATACATAATGAGTAATAAATTGTAGAATACTAATATAAACTAAAAATGGTTCAAAGGTGGTGCATATTATGGCTTTTAAAATTCCTAGTGGTGCAGATAAAGTACAATTTTCTATAAGAGTAGATGAAAATGACTTTGATGTAATAGACAAATTTTCCAAGAAAAGTAGAAAATCATATAACTATATTATCAATGCAATGATAAAGTATGCCATTGACAATATGGACTTACAAGATATAAAAAACATTAAATAGACCGATTAAAATTATATTTAGTCAAAAATAAAGCCTAGTATCTTATACTAGGTTTTTAAATACTATTTATTATTGGATTTTCACTATGCCACTATGCCAGATATACATTAGTAAATAATGCTTGAATAATTTTTGTATGAGTTGCCTCATATTTTAATACGAAGTATTAAAATACTATGAATAAATTTTATCACATAAGTTTTAAATGCATAATCTGACTTTTTCAAAACCCTATATAAAAATTAAGTAAAAATGTGTAGGGAATTAAAAGGGTAGCATTTTTACTGGTATTACTGCTACTTTGATTATTCTACGAAGCGGTAATAAATTTTTATATAGGGTGTATTTCCCTCATATATTATAAGAACACAAAATAAAACCTAGTATTGTATTACTAGGTTTCTTCGTTTTATATAGGAATTTTAATGTAAAAACCGCCTATATAACATATTGGAGTTCGTATAACTCCAGAATGGTGGGCAGAGATGGATTCGAACCATCGTACTCGTACGAGAACAGATTTACAGTCTGCCGCCTTTAGCCACTCGGCCATCTGCCCATATATGTTTAATTTTTGTTACTTGCCCATTATACCTATTTTCTATCACTTTGTCAAGCAATTTTTTAAATTTTTGGTGCGCCATCAAGGATTCGAACCTTGGACCCACCGGTTATGAGCCGGTTGCTCTGACCAACTGAGCTAATGGCGCGTATGAAAGTGGTTAAGAATTTTCCCTAACCACTTTTATTACATTAATTATTTTAAGATTGTCTTTCTTCTCCTCTTCCTTCTGGAAGCGCTGGAACTTGAAGAACCACCTTAATTTTGAATGCATAAGTGATTGCTCTAACCATTTCACTATTTTTAATTCTTTGCCATAAAGATGGTTTTACTTCTACTCTTGTTTGTTCAAAGTATTTTTTATCTTCTGCTGGAATTTCTTCTAGCACTTCTTGTACAGCATCTACTGGTTCAGTATCTTCTTGTGGTGCTGGTATTAATTTTAGTGCATCTGCTACTTCAATGCCAATATAGCTTAATGCTTTAGATCTATCTTCAATTCTTTCCATATCAATTTCAATATGTAAATTAGATTCTAAGTTCACAATTCTTGCATTAATTAATTTTACAGCATCTTGATAGTTTTGAGATTTATCTGATTTAGATCTTCCAATTAGCCCTAAAGTATCAATAATATCTTCTGGGAAACTATTAGAAATATTTTTTACAGATTGTTTCCAATCTTCATCTTTATTCTTAACAGTTTCTAGAACTTCCCTTAATTCTCCAGCTAAAGCAATATTTTTCTCTCTTTGGCGAATTAATTCTTCTATATTTTTTGTATTTTCTTCAAATTGGTTTGTTGCATATTCGACTAATCCGTAAGCTGCTTTATATACACTTTTTGGGAAGTTTTTCTTTTTAGGATACTCAATTAAATAAGTTTTTACTGATTCAATTAAATCTTTAAAATAAGCATCTTCCTCTAGTTGTATAATTTGTTTTTTGCTATTTGGATTAATTAACTTTTGTATTTTATCAATATTAGATAATATTTTTTCTTCCGTGATAACCATTCTCACGTTTACTATGCCAGATCTAGACATTGTAAACCTTCCCTCCTTTGTCCTATGTTTGTTCTTCCTATGTCGCTTATTATTATACACTGAATATTCCAAAACTACAATAGGATTTTTCATTTTTTCTATTACATTTCTGTTACAATTTTATTACAAGTTTTTTACGAAGTCAAGGGAATTTTGTAATTATTTGTCTTTTTTTAGTTCTGCGTAACGTTTAATTTTCATGGTAGTTGTTTTTTCAAATTCATCATTTTTAATTTCTAAGTTTTTAATTGCTTTATAGGAAGTTAGCTTTTTGTTTACTTCTTTTATTTGTGCCCAAATGATATCTCTGATTTGTTCCTGAGTTAAATCTTTACCATGGTTTGCTTCAATTTCTTCTAAGTTTGGTATTACTTTTACAGAAATAATTAATTCTTTATTGTTCTTATTCTCTTCATCTTCTTTTCCATATACCATACATTCTTTAATTTCTGGTACTTGTGATAATAGAAGTTCAATTTCTTCTGGATAAATATTTTTTCCGTTTTGCGTTACAATTACATTTTTACTTCTACCTGTAATGTATAAGAAGCCATCATTATCTAAGTATCCAACATCTCCTGAATGGAACCATCTTTCCCCATTTACAATTTCAATGGCTTCATTGGTTGCTTCTTCATCTTCATAATATCCTAACATTAAAGTTGGAGTTTTAATTAACACTTCTCCTTCTCCATTTTCATTTGGAGAATCAATTTTTAATTCTGCTTTAAAAATTGCTTTTCCAGCTGATCCCACTTTTGGCATGGTTTCTGGTGTTAATGCTGAGATTGGTGCTGTTTCTGTCAAACCATAACCTTGCAAAAACAGAATACCAATATCTTCTACCCATTTTCCAACTTTTGCGTCAATTGGTGCTGCTGCTGATACGATAATTCTAAGTTTTCCGCCTAAGTTCTCATGGATTTCTGCAAATACTTTACGTTTAATATCAACTCCTACTACTTTTAAAGCATTTGTTACATGGATCATAGAGTTTACAAGACCATCTTTTTTGCTCTTTTTAATGGTAGCATTGATTTTTCGGTATAAGTTTTCAATTAAAAGTGGTACTGCAAGCATAGCAGTTGGTTTTGTTTCTTGTAAGTTTGGCACAATATGTTTTAAACCTTGGCAAATAGCAATAGATGCTCCTACTGCCACAGGAATTAAAAATCCTATGCTAGATTCATAGGTATGATGTAAAGGTAGTACAGAAAAGAATCTATCTTCTGGATATATTTTTACATAAGCAGAAACGGCATTAATATTTTCTGCTAAGTTACGACTAGATAGCATAACTCCTTTTGCACTAGAAGTTGTACCAGAAGTAAATAATAGCACTTTAAATTCATCTGGAACTACTTTAATTTTTCTAAAAGAATCGTCACCATTATCTACTAAGTTCTTTCCTTCTTCTATTAAGTATTGCATACCAACATTTTTTCCGTCAAATCCATCTTCTGAATACATTTTCACAAAGTATTTTACATCTGGAATATTTGGTAATATTTTTTTGATAGCATCTTCTTTTTTAGTAGAATAAATAATGACATCTGCTTTTGATCTTTTAATAATGTTTTCAAGTTCATTGTCTGGAAGTTCTTTATCTGTTGGTACAGCAATTCCATGACCACAAAGTAGTGTCATATAAGATACATACCAATGATATGTAGTTTCACTTAAAATAACCACTCTTGGGTTTGGTCCTAGTTGTAGTTTTCTCATTAAAGCTGTTCCAAATCCAATGACATCTTCTCCAAATTGATGATAGGTAATTTCTGTATATTTTCCTTTTGGATCATATTTTTCTAAAACTAGTGGCCTTTTGCTATATTCTTGAATAGATTTATAAAACACTTCTTGGATAGTTTCATAATTAGTTGGTGTATAATATTGTATTTCTTTTTTCTTTTGATTTTCTTGTGCTTTTTGAACTGCCTCGTAATCTACTTTTACCTCATCAATTTTGTCTAAACCTTTCATCTTTAGTTTTGGGAATTTAAAATCTGGTACTTTAAAGTCTCTTAACCCTCTCATTTTTTACACTCCTATACTTTTTTTAATTTTTTAATAAAAGATTTTTCAATTTCTCTATCCAATGTTACTACATCGATTTCTTTGTTTTCATGTCTCATTTTATAAATCAGACTAGAACAAGTAAAACCAAAAATTCCTGATGCAATCACATTAGAATCTCCTTCTATAATCTCTCCCCTTTGTATCCCTTTTTTTACAATTTCTTCAATCATTTGTATATACTCAAATACGTATTTTCTACACATTTGACTTCTTTCGTCATTTCCCCAAATTTGACTTAAAATGATAGTAATGAAATCTTCATATTTTACCAAAATTTTAATTTGAATCAGCACAATTGCTCTTAGTTTATCTAGTGAATTTTCTAGCTTGTCAGTCTTGATGGCAATACTGTTTTTTAAAAGTTTCACTCCCTCTTCTACTAAAAAGTTGAAAATCTCTTCTTTACTAGAAAAATGATAATATAGTGTCCCTTTGGCAACCCCAACTGTTGCCGTAATTTCTTCAATGCTAGTTGCATCATATCCTTTTTCAGCAAATAGTTTCATGGAAGTTTCAAATATTTTTCTTTTGGTTTTATTCATATTCTTTCACCTAAACATCAAATTTTAAGTTTTTTTAAAAAAACACACTTCTATTATATAATTTTGTACAAAATTATGCAAGTACCTATGCTAAAATTGACTATATAGTCGTTACTAGCCTAAAAAAAGAAGATAGAGAAAAAACTCTATCTCCTTTTTCTATGATCTAAAACATCTAAATTATCTAAAGCCTTTCCTGTCCCTAATGCTACACACGAAACTGCATCTTGCGCAATCATAACATTAATTCCAGTTTCTTCTTGTAATAATTTATCTAAACCATCAATTAAACAACCTCCACCCGTCATATAGATTCCTCTATCACTGATGTCTGCTGCAAGTTCTGGTGGTGTTTTTTCTAATACACTACGTACGGCATCTACAACCATCATAGCAGGCTCCATTAATGCTTCTAACATTTCGCTAGAACGAACCGTAATTGTTTTTGGAAGACCAGTTACTAAATCTCTTCCTCGAATATCCATTTCCATATCTTGAATTTTTGGATATACACAACCAATATTAATTTTTAGATCTTCGGCTGTTCTTTCACCAATCATGACATTATGTTTTTTCTTAATATATTTTACAATTGCTTCATCAAATTTATCTCCTGCGACTTTTAAAGAAGTACTTACCACAGAACCACCTAGAGAAATAACTGCTACATCTGTTGTTCCTCCTCCAATATCTACTACCATATTGCCACAAGGTTTAGAAATATCAATTCCGGCACCAATAGCAGCTGCAATTGGTTCTTCAATTAAATATACTTTTCTTGCTCCTGCTTGTGATGCTGCATCAATTACCGCCTTTTTTTCAACTTCTGTCACTTGAGATGGAATACAAATCATAATTCTAGGTGCAAAAATGAATTTACCACAAACACGATTGATAAAATATTTTAACATTTTTTCAGTTACAGTATAATTAGAAATTACACCATCTCTTAAAGGTCTTGTTGCTACAATATTTCCAGGTGTTCTTCCAAGCATCCTTCTTGCTTCTTTTCCTACTGCTAATACTTCTCCTGTATTGTTATCTACTGCTACCACAGAAGGTTCTCTTAATACAATTCCTTTTCCTTTGGAATAGGCAATCACAGTGGCTGTCCCTAAATCAATTCCAATATCTTGTCCATACTTAAACATTTCCATCTCTCCTATACATATACATCTGTTTTATAAAAATGTTTATTACATTTCTATTACAATTTGGTTACAATTATATTACAAAATGAATAAAATAGCAATCTCTTTCCGCTATTTTTTCATGATTCGTTTAATAGTTTTTTATTTTTTGTTAACTCTGAAGATAAAAATAGAATATATAGTTTCCTATATATTCTATTTTACCTTTTTTTACTTTTTTTATACTCCTATAAGTAGGAAAATAAAATTCCTGAAATAATTCCAACTGGTCCAAAAATTGGACTGATTTCTAATTCTTCTGGAGTTGCATTTAAGGTATCTTCTTCATCTGCTAGTGTTATTTCTACTTTGACTACCGTATTATAACGAAAACCTAACTCGTATTTTTTTTCTTCTCCTGGCTGTAATGTATCAATTTTAAGATATTTTACTCCTGCACTAACATCTCTTGGTGTATAAAATTCAAATTTTAAATATTGGTTTTCAATGGTTTCTTCCGTATTATTTTTGATAGTTCCTTTTACGCTTCCATTAACATTAGACGCTAACGCTTCTGTAACTTCTACTACTGGGGTTGTTACATTAATTTCATAATCTTCCATTGGCTTATAGACAGATTTTGTATAAAAATATATCATAATATCAGAAAAGATGAAAAATGCAACAAATATCAAAAGGTAACATAAGAACACTCTCATTCTAGGTCTACTATTATAAATCCATACATCAAAAAAACTCATACTACATCCCCTCTACTACTACTACTATTGCTATATTATAATTTTCTAAATACACCAGCAACTTTTCCTAAAATTTCACAAGTTGGAACAATAATAGGATCCATTGTACTATTTTGAGGATGTAATCTTATGTGGTCTTTTTCTTTATAAAATGTTTTTACGGTTGCTTCCTCTCCGATAAGAGCAACAACAATTTCTCCATTTTGTGCTGTATTTTGCTTTTTGACTAAAATATAATCCCCATTTAAAATTCCTGCTTCTATCATGCTTTCTCCACGTACAGTAAGCATAAAGCTCTCGCTATTTCCTACAAAGTCTAATGGAATTGGGAAAGTATCGGTAATATTTTCTACTGCTAAAATTGGTTCTCCCGCTGTAATTTTACCTATCACAGGAACTTCTACCATTTCTTTGCCAGTATAATAGTTTTTATCTTCATGTTTTTTCTTGCCAATTGGCTGTCCATCCTCTCCTTTTAATAAGCGTAAGGTTCTTCCTTTTTGATCTTCTTTTCTAATAAAACCTTTTTCTGAAAGTTTTGCCAAATAGCCATGCACAGTAGCTGTTGATTTTAGACCAACTGCTTTTCCAATTTCTCTAACAGATGGTGCATACCCATTTTCCTCTACTTGTTTTTCAATAAATCGAATAATTGATTTTTCTCTCCTACTTATTGACATTGGATCTTTTTTTCTATCCAAAAGTACATCACTCCTTTATTTTATCTCTTTTGGTTGTTTTCTTATTTTTTCTGTAGAAACTAAGATTTTTAAAATTACATGTTAATAATATCATAC
>CALYAE010000073.1 GCA_944393435.1 uncultured Clostridia bacterium | reverse complement strand
AAAGTATTTAGGCAAACAAAAAAACATTAAACATTACGCTACTTTATATAAAATCAATAAAGTCTGTAATGTATCCTATGACTGCATTACAGACTTTTTACCTTCTCAAAACTGTCAAACTTGAGATGATACAATAAGTTTGTGAAAAAAATGTGAAAATTTTGTACCTTTTATGCATGGATATAGAAAGAATCCTATTTTAGGATAGCATTTTAAAATAAATTATGTTATACTACTAAAAGAAAATAGATCAAACCAGAAGAGAGGATGAAAACAAATAATGAAAAATCAAAAAGGATTAGGTCTGATAGGTACCATATTTTTAGTAATTATTATTGCAATTGTGGTTTTTGCCGTTGTTTACTTTCTAAGACTTCAAACAGAAAAAGAAGCCTTAGAAGACCTAAAAACAGATATGCTTTTAGTACAAGCAAAAGTAAAAACAATTGCAGGAGACTATACATTAGAAGATGAGGACACAAAAGTGCTACAAGGAACAAAACTTTCTGAAATGGAAGACCAAGAAGAAATTAAGGAGTTTTTGGAAAAAGAATTGTTTGATCCAGAAGAAAAAGGAAAACAATATTATGTACTAAACCAAGAAGATTTAAACAACTTAGAATTAACTCAAGTACAATTAGAAGAAGGAACTTTTTATATTGTAGAATATACACAAGCGCAAGTATATATTACCAAAGGGTTTGAGTATGTAGATGGAAATACCTATTATGAAATCAAAGAAATTGAAAATTTAGAAGTGGAAGAATAAAAGATGAAAGAAAAAGAATTCGAAAGATTAACAAACTTAAAGAAAATGGAAGAAAAAATCTATGAGCAAAATGAATTACAAGCGATTGCAGGAATTGATGAAGCAGGCAGAGGACCTTTAGCAGGACCTGTTGTAGTTGCTTGTTGTATCATGCCAAGAGATTCTATGATAGAGGGAGTCAATGATTCTAAAAAAGTATCTGAGAAAAAAAGAGAAATACTATATGATAAAATCATACAAGAGGCATTAGGATATGGTATTAGCATCATTAGCCAAAGCGAAATTGATGAAATTAACATTTTGCAGGCAACGAAAAAAGGGTTAACGCAGTCAATTAAAAATTTAGAAGAGAATCTAAAGCAAAAAGTAGAACTTAAAATAGAAAAACCAGATGTGATCTTAGTAGATGCGTTAAATAAGATTGATACAGATGGAATTCCCTACAAGTCCATCATTCATGGAGATGCGATTAGTTATTCTATTGCATGCAGCTCTATTATTGCTAAAGTAACCAGAGATAGAATTATGAGGCAATGGGATGAAGTTTATCCACAATATGGTTTTAGCAAGCATAAAGGTTATGGTACAGCAGCACACATAAAAGCCATTCAAGAATATGGACTTTGTCCGTTACATAGAAGAAGTTTTACAAAAAATTTTATTTAAATGAAAGATACAAAAGCAAATAGAAAAGAGGAAAATTTATGGATATCAAGCAGATTATTACGAAAAAAAGAGATCATCAGTCTTTAACCAAACAAGAAATCGAATATTTTGTAACAAACTATACCAATGGAACAATTACAGATTATCAAGCAGCAGCTTTAACCATGGCAATTTATCTAAATGGTATGAATGAGGAAGAAACCGTTTATTTAACCCTTGCTATGGCAAATTCTGGTGATATTTTAGATTTATCAGAATTGGGAACAGTAGTAGATAAGCATAGCACAGGTGGAATTGGAGATAAGGTGAGTTTGATTTTAGTTCCGATTATTAGTTCTTTAGGAATCCCAGTTGCTAAAATGTCTGGAAGAGGTTTAGGCTATACAGGAGGAACGATTGATAAATTAGAAACCATACCAGGTTATCAAACTAATCTTACCACAAAAGAATTTATGGAGAATGTAAAAAAAGTTGGAGCATGCCTAATTGGCCAAACATTAAATTTAGCACCAGCTGATAAGAAGCTATATAGTCTAAGAGATGCCATTTGTACAACAGAAAGCATTCCTTTAATTAGTTCTAGTATTATGAGTAAAAAGATTGCAGCAGGAGCAAGTAAGATTGTGTTAGAAGTAACTTGTGGAAGCGGTGCTTTTATGAAAGATAGAAAACAAGCAACAACTTTAGCACAAATGATGCAAAAAATAGGAAAGATGACTAACAAACAGACTATATGTGTCATTACCAATATGGAGCAACCTTTAGGAAAAGCAGTTGGGAATTCTTTAGAAGTGTTAGAAGCAACTCGATTCTTAAAAGGAACCATGCAAGAAGATGTAAAAGAAGTAGTACTAGCTTTAGGCGCCTATATGATAAAACTAGCAGGAAAAGGAGAAGACATCGAAGAAAATAAAAGAAAAATGCTAGAACAAATAAAAAGTGGAGCAGCATTTAGTAAATACAAACAATGGATTGCTTCTCAAGGAGGAGATATAAGTTATTTAGAAGATCCTGCCAAATGGAAAAAAGCAAGTTATATCTTACCACTAATAGCTAAGAAAACCGGATATGTAACAAAATTAGATGCTGAAAAAATAGGAGAAATTGCTATGCAATTAGGAGCAGGTAGACTAAAAAAAGAGGATACTATTAAACCTGAAGTAGGAATTGTGCTAGAAAAAAAGATAGGAGAAAAAGTAGAAAAAGGAGAAATCCTTGCTTATATTCATGCAGATGAGGAAATGCTTGCTCAAAAAGCAAAACAGGATTTAGAAAAAGTATATGAAATAGGGGGAAAACAGCAAGAGACAAAAACCGTTTTAGAGATTCTGATGTAATATTTTTTTGAAATGATATCAAAAACACTTGCATTTTTAATCCAAATATAATAATATAATGATAATCATTATCGAAAAGGAAAAAGCAATGAAAAAATTTAGTAAACAAAGAGAATTGATTTTAAAAAACTTAAATAGTAGGACAGATCATCCTACCGCAGAAACTTTGTATTTGGACTTAAAACAGCAAATGCCCGAAATTGGAATAGCAACTATTTATCGTAATTTATCTGAACTTTGGGAGCAAGGTGAAATCATAAAAATTAAATCTAAAACAGGTCCAGACAGGTTTGATGGCAACACAAAGCCACATATTCATTTTCATTGTGATAACTGCGGACAGTTACTAGATATTAGCTTACAGCCAAAGCAGATGGAAGAATTAGATAATGAAATAGCTATTTTTGCAAATCAAATAAAAGCACTTGCAACTTCGTCAGAAATCATCATTACAGGTATTTGTAAAAATTGCAGAAAAATTAATAAATAGGAGGAAATTAAAATGAAAGCGTATGTATGTAAAGTGTGTGGATATGTCCACTTTGGAGAAGAAGCTCCAGAAAAATGCCCACAATGTGGAGCACCAAAAGAAAAATTTGAACTAAAAGAAGAAGGAACAAAAGCCTATGCAGACGAACATGTAATTGGTGTAGCACAAGGATTAGATGAAGAAGTAGTAAAAGGCTTAAAAGAAAACTTTATGGGAGAATGTACAGAAGTAGGTATGTACCTAGCAATGAGCCGCCAAGCTGATAGAGAAGGATATCCAGAAATAGCAGAAGCATTTAAAAGATATGCTCTAGAAGAAGCAGAGCATGCAGCAAAATTTGCAGAACTATTAGGAGAAATTGTTTACCCAGATACCAAAAAAAATGTGAGCCTAAGAGCTATGGCAGAACATGGCGCATGTGAAGGTAAAAAGAAATTAGCAACAAGAGCAAAAGAACTTGGATATGATGCAATTCATGATACTGTACATGAAATGTGTAAAGATGAAGCACGTCATGGAAAAGGTTTTGATGGATTATTAAAAAGATATTTTGCGTAAATCGTATAAAAATTAAAAAAATAGGTAAGCTAAAAACAGATACATACTTAAAATGAGAAGTATCATCGATAAAATAATAGAGAAGAAAGGAAAAAAGCAATGAAAAAATATGTATGCCTAATGTGTGGTTATGTTTATGATGAAGAGCAAGAAGGAGTTAAATGGGAAGATCTACCAGAAGATTGGGTTTGTCCTTTGTGTGGAGTTTCTAAAGACCAATTTCAATTAGTCGAAGAATAATAAGAAAATAAAAAATCTTGCAAAAATAAAAATGCAAGATTTTTTCTTGTATAAAGCAAGAAAAAATAATGGCTTTACAAGGAAAAGAAAGATAAAAATGAAGAAGTAGGACAAAAAAGAAATCACGCTAATAGCCTTAGTAGTGACGATGGTGTTACATTATGATAAAGTCAAAAAATGTAGTAATAGCAATAGTTTCCTCCTTTCAAGTATATAATTAAGTAAAAAAATATATAGAATTTTTTAAAACAAGTAGATTTTTATTTTTTTTTTTTTTTTTTTTAATAATTTATGTAAATTTTTTTATTTTATTATTTTATA